>NZ_CM000745.1:1454062-1620516 GCF_000161455.1 Bacillus pseudomycoides DSM 12442 | reverse complement strand
TTTGTGAAAATAAAAACTAAAATTATTCATTATTTGGGGGATATGGAAAATGAAGAAATCTATTTTACCAATTTTAATGGCTGCAATGTTTGTAGTTCCTACAGTTTCTCATGCAGAAGAAAATGTAGTTGTTCAGAATCATACATATGCAATTGAGCAAGGTGAAGAAAATGGGGCTATGGTTCCACATTGGTCAAAATATGGAGGTTCTTGGTATTACTTTAATGAAGATGGTAATACAGCTAAAGATTGGAAAAAGATCGACGGCACTTGGTATTTCTTTGGTAAAGATGGAATTATGGTTACAGACTTGAAAACTATTAATAAAAAAACATATTATTTTAATGATAATGGAGCTATGATGACAGGTTGGAAACAATTTAATGGACCTGTGTCTTATAACGGAAAATGGCGTTATTTTAATGAAGATGGCTCCATGGTTAAAGATTGGAAAAATATTAAAGGCACTTGGTATTACTTCGATGAAGAAGGATTCATGGCCACAGGTAAAAAAACGATTATAGGACAAACATTTTACTTTAATGATAATGGCAGCATGGTGACAGGTTGGAAACACTTTGGTGGTTCCGACGGATGGCATTACTACAATGAAGATGGTTCCATGGCTATAGGGGAAAAATTGATTAATGATAAAGGGTATTATTTTAATGATAATGGGACTATGGTGACAGGTTGGCGTGAGATTACTAGTGGGCCCTATAAAGGCACTTGGTATTACTATAATGAAGATGGTTCCATGGCTACAGCATGGAAAAATATAAAAGGGACTTGGTATTTCTTTTATGGAGATGGGACTATGGCTACAGGTTGGTTACCAGCAGGCGATACTTGGTACTATCTAAATGCAAATGGTTCTATGGCTACTGGCTGGTTAAAAGAAGGATCTACTTGGTATTATCTAAATACAAATGGTTCTATGGCTACTGGCTGGTTAAAAGAAGGATCTACTTGGTATTATCTAAATACAAATGGTTCTGTGGCTACTGGCTGGTTAAAAGAAGGATCTACTTGGTATTATCTAAATACAAATGGTTCCATGGCTACTAGCTACCTGTTCATTGATGGAAAGTGGTATCACTTTGCAGATAATGGCGTTATGATCTAAGTGAATTTCAATGGGTAGAGATTTACATCTCCTACCTATTGAAAAGTATCCCTAGACCTGTTCCCTCTATTCTTTAGGGAACAGGTCATTTTTGTTTTCTTGAACTCACACACAATTATAGTGATGAATGTAGTTTAGTACGATCTTTTGCAATAATTTATTTCCTCAATCTCTCAATAAAGTCATGTAATTTATCAAGCGAAGTCATATTCTGATTACATGCTATACTATCTTTACAAATATAGTTTCCTTTTTTAACAAAAGTACCTGGTACATCACCTTTTATTTCAACTAAAAACAGACCTACTTCTTCGTGACCATGACACAATGAACAAATACTCTTTTTATTTATACTTTGAAATGTTCCCTGTAGGCCAACAAACTTATTTCCGTTCTTTGCTATAATAAACTTTCTGCCCGTTCCTTTATCAATCCAACCTAAATACGACATTTCTTTCATATTTATTTCTTCTATTTCAGGAAGCTTCAATTTTTTAGCTTTAGGAAATATTTTTTTTAACGCTTGTGGTGTAATTTCCTGAAACGGAATAACATATGGATTTAACTGAAGTAAAAACGCTTCTGCCTTCTCTCTATTTTCAACTGCCAAAATCGTATCGATTATTTTTTTTTGTTCATCAGTAAGATTTTCAAAAACATGTAACACTTTTTCTATTGCAAGAGACTTCAGCGCAGCAATAACACCTCTATCGTTTGCTGTTGCGTGTCCATGCGCTAGAATATGAGTTTGTGATTTTATAAAATTATATTGATCACTTCTAATAAATGCTTCCATTATTATCACTCCATACAAATTGTTGATCTCTTTTTATTGTATACAATACACTTATTTTATAAAATGTCGAAAACGATTCATAAACAAAGTATACACAAAAAGCACTGATTATTTCTAATTGAATAATCAGTGTTTTTCATTATTATTTTGAATACACGATTTTTTTTATCGTTTCCGTAGAAAGAAAGTATTCCTCTGCTAATTGATGAATGGTAGTTCCACTTTTAAAAGCATGTTTAATGTCTCTATTCCGTGCATCAAGTTGCTTTCTTCCGCCAGATCGTGTACCCCATTTATAATGTTTAGTTTCTTGTTTTGGAATGTAAATTGTTTCACCTTGTACATACTTTTGAATTTCTGCAATTAAGTTTTCTGGTAAAACAGTCGCTGCCTTTACGTATTTCATTTCTGCTCGCCCCTTATTTTTTATGGTTCATTTCAATAAGGTGCAAAGCCAAATATAAAAGAAATGATACGAGCTCATTTTGGCGATTGAATACTACTTGTCTACCTCACGCAAAGTATCGCCATTTCCATACTTGGCTTTGCATGAGACGCTGCAGTGTCTGGCAATTGTATTGTAATCGCCATATCAACACCTCCTAATATACCTTTTGATTCAACTTTATTATATGATAAATTTTCCTCACTTGCATCCCACTACTTTTTAAAATTAAAAATAATGTGAGGGCGCTTTATGAACAAAAGAATCATTACATCATTGATTATACTAACCACTCTTCTCTTCCTACTCTTTGGAACTTATAAATTAATGAATTCACGAACGTATCAACTATTTGGTAAATTAACAAATCGGGTAGAAACAAATCAAAAAGTCGTCGCCCTAACCTTTGATGATGCTCCTACAAAAAATGTAGAACCTGAATCTATCATTTTATTACATTCCATGTATGACGATTCTAATAATGCCTTAAAGACCATTGAAAGCATTTTAGATTCTTTATCTAAAAAAGGCTATCAATTTGTTACAGTAAACGAATTACAGAAAAGATAATTCTATAATTAAAAGGCTCTAGCATAACGTTATGCTAGAGCCTTTTGTACTTTAAATCACTCCAATTACATTTAAAAATACGATAATAATTGCAATTGGTGCGATATAGCGAAGTAAGAATAACCATAATACAAATAATTTATAGCCTTTATTTTTACTGACACCCAGTTCTTTCATTAATACATCTTTCTTCATTTTTAATGGCACGAAAATTGCAACTAATAATACACCAAGCGGCATAAGAACGTTACTTACTGCAAAGTCTGCTAAATCAAACACTGTTTTTCCAAAAAGCTTCACATCACTTAATACACCATATGATAGTGCCGATGGAATTCCAACAACAAAGATTAGTAATCCAACAATCAATGCCATTTTTTCACGTTTTCCCTTTCCTTTTTTTGTTAAGGAAGCAACACTAATCTCTAACATAGAAATTGCAGATGTTACAGTAGCAAAAAAGAATAGTAATAAGAAAATAATGAAAAATAGTTTTCCAAATGCCATTTTACTGAAGATAGCCGGTAATACAATAAATAGTAATCCCGGTCCTTGAGATGGCTCCATTCCAAATGCAAATACAACCGGGAAAATTGCAAGTCCCGCAAGTAATGTAATAACAAGTGTTAAACCAACAATAGAAAATGCTGAACGCGGTAAATTTTCTTCTTTCGGCAAGTACGAGCTATACGTTACCATTACTGCCACACCGACAGATAATGAGAAGAACGATTGCCCCATCGCATATAAAACAATCTCAGACGTTACATGCGAAAAATCAGGTTGTAAGAAGAAACGTACCCCTTCTCCCGCTCCATCTAATGTAAGCGCACGAACAATTAACACAAAGAACAAAACGAATAGTGCTGGCATAAAGTATTTATTTACTTTTTCAACACCATTTTGCACGCCTTTACTCACGATAAAAATAGTAATAAGAATAAATAATAGCTGTGATCCAACTGCTAAATATGGATTGGAAATGATTTCACCAAATGTTGCTTCGTATGCACCATTTCCTTCCCATAGTCTACCTGTAATTGCATTCCATAAATATAATAAAATCCAACCTCCTACAACACTGTAGAAAGAAAGCAATATGAAACATGTTACAATCCCTAACTTACCAACCCACGGCCATAATGTTTTAGGAGCGATCTCTCTATACGCATCAACAGCCTCTTTTTGCGTACTTCTTCCGATTGAAAATTCTGCCAATAATAAAGGTAAACCAATCAGTAAAGTAAAACCAATGAATATTAGAAAGAAGGCACCGCCCCCTCCAATACCGGCCATATACGGAAACTTCCAAATTGCGCCAAGGCCAATTGCTGAACCTGCTGCAGCTAAAACGAAACCTAATTTCGATGTCCATTGCTGTGAATTCATCTTTCTATCTCCTCTCTTCTTCTATTTTTTCTTGTTATTACATTTCATACTTACTTGTATTGTTCTATCCTCTTCCCTTTCTAATACAACCACTTCCCTTCAGAAACAAAAAATCGCCCCTACAGTAACGTAGGGACGATAAAAATATCGCGGTACCACCCTAGTTGTGAAAAATACTAAGAAACTGCCGAAATAAAAAAAGCCCCTACGAAAACGTAGGGACGATAAAATATCGCGGTACCACCCTAGTTATGAAGATACAACTAAAATAACCCCTAAATAAAAAACGTCCCTACGCAAAAACGTAGGGACGATATATATCGCGGTACCACCCTAGTTGTGAAAAAATTCTTCACCACTTTATTTGATAACGGTATATACTACCGTCTTTCATTTCCTCACAATGTGAGATTTATGAAAGATGCTCCAGGACGAACTTCATGAATAATCTATATACTGATTCGCACCAACCATCAGCTCTCTGTCATAGGGAGATTTTCACTACTTTACCCTTTCATTGCCCAACTATATGTTTTCCGAATTGATTACTATCATTTTTATCATACAATAAAAAGAGTGTCAACTGATTTTTTTGAATTTTTATGTATTAATTTGCTATTTGTTGCTATAAAAATTCAAAATATGACTTTTTGATGAATACTATTGCACGACTTATGGTTTATGCTTTATAAAATCCACTGACAGGTTTATAGTAGTATAGGATGATTGTAACAGAGCACGAGTAGGAGGAAAGGTTTTGTCTACTTCAAAAGTTTTAAAAGGTACAGCTTTACTAAGCGGTGCCACAATGATTTCGCGTATTTTAGGCTTTATATACTTCTTCCCCTTTCAACTATTAGTTGGTGAACAAGGGGTTGCTTTATATGCGTATGCATATTCTTGGTATGGCATCTTGCTTAGCTTTTCAACAGCCGGCATTCCAATTGCTGTGTCGAAATTTGTTGCTAAATATAATGCATTAGGTGACTATAACACAAGTAAGAAACTGTATAATTCTAGTGTGAAAATCATGCTACTTATGGGTTTCGCTGGATTTTTAATCTTATTTATCGGAGCACCTTACGTATCGCAGTTTATTATTCGTTCCAAAACACCTGATCCGGGGTTTATCGCTGATGTAACACTTACAATGCGAGCATTAAGTTTTGCGCTCATTATTGTTCCAGCAATGAGTGTAACACGTGGATACTTCCAAGGATTCCAACATATGAAGCCAAGTGCTGTTTCTCAAGTTGTGGAACAAATTGCACGTGTCATTTTCATTTTAGTAGGTAGTTTTATCGTTTCAAAATTACTAGGTGGTTCCGTTGCGTCTTCTGTTGCAGTCGCTACATTCGGAGCTGTTATTGGAGCAATTGCCAGCGTTTCAATTTTAATCATGTATTGGAAAAAATATAATCATTTAAAACCACCTGCAGGCGAACTAAAAACAAGGGCTTCAAACATTTCATTAAAAAGCATTTATATGGAGCTACTTCGTTACGCAATCCCTATTGTTTTTGTAGGGATCGCTATTCCACTTTATACTTTAGTGGATCAATATACAGTTGCTGATGCACTAAGAGCAATTGGAACACCGCTTGAAACTGCGAATGCGATTTTCGCTTATATAACGAACTATGCTCAAAAATTAATTATGATTCCCGCTTCGCTCGCAACTGGATTTTCACTTACGATTATTCCAGCGATAACAAAATCATTTACAAGCGGGAAACTAGAAGAATTACAAGAACAAATTACAAAGATTTTCCAATTATTGTTATTCTTCACAATCCCTGCTGCATTTGGACTCGCTAGCATCGCATATGATGCATTCCGCATGGTATATATGAGTCCTGATACCGCTTTAGGCGGGTCTCAATATTTAATTTCTTATGCACCATCAGCAGTATTAAGTGCGATTTTCACTGTTTCAGCAGCCATTTTACAAGGCATTGATTATCAGCGAAAAACAATGATTGCATTCTCAGTTGGTATTCTCGTAAAAATCTTAGTGAATACGCCACTTCTATATCTATTAGGTGGGCATGGAGCAGTACTTGGAACAATTCTTGGATATCTCGTTTCTGATATCATTATGCTATATTGCATCGTCAAATTTGCAAATTTTGATATTGCAGAAACAGCTAAAACAGTATTTCTTATTACAATTTACTCCGCAGCAATGTCCGCTGTCGTAATAGGATTAAAAGCGATTATCGGATGGTTGATCCCTGGACAACCTTATATCGAATCATTGCTAATCGTTATTATTTGCGGCGTGGTTGGAGGAATTGTCTATCTTACTTTCGTATTAACAAGTGGCCTAGCATCACATATTCTTGGTGATCGAATTGGTCGTTTACCTATATTAAAAAAATTAGTAAAATAAAACAAAGAAGAGATTGTATATGATACATACAATCTCTTCTTTGTTATGTTTCTTATTCAAACAATCCCATACTTAAATAACGCTCTCCCGTATCAGGTGCAATACATAACACTTTCTTACCAGCACCTAATTGTTTTGCTATCGTGATTGCAGCATAGACCGAGGCACCTGAAGATGGTCCTACTAATATTCCCTCTTGTTTTGCTAGATTTCTCATTGTACTAAGCGCTTCTTCATCCGCAATTTGAATAATTTCATTATATATTTCCGTATTTAAGTTTTTCGGAATAAACCCTGGGCTTGTTCCAACTAGTTTATGAGGACCCGGCACACCACCAGATAAAACAGGAGATCCTTTCGGTTCAACTACTGCAATATATAAATTTGGTAGTTTTTCTTTCAATATTTCTCCTGTGCCAGTAATGGTTCCACCAGTTCCAGCAGTTGCTACAAATGCATCTAGCTTTCCATCCATTTGTTCATAAATTTCAAGAGCTGTTGTATAGCGATGAATATTCGGGTTTGCTGGATTTTCAAACTGCTGCGGAATAAAGCTATTTGATATTTGTTTTTGTAATTCTACCGCCTTCGCAATTGCTCCTGGCATTCTTTGTTCTGCGGGTGTCAAAACAACTTCAGCCCCATATGCCTTAAGCAAGTTAATCCGTTCTTTTGACATATTATCTGGCATAATTAAAATCGCTTTGTATCCTTTAGCAGCTGCGTTCATCGCTAAACCAATCCCTGTATTTCCACTTGTTGGTTCAATAATCGTATCACCTGGCTTAATGAGCCCTTGCTCTTCCGCCATATGAATTAAATTATACGCCGCTCGGTCTTTCACACTACGAGATGGATTAAACATTTCCAATTTCACATACACATCTGCCGCATCTTCTGGAACGAATCGCGATAACCGTAAGACAGGTGTATCTCCAATTAATTCTGTAACATTTTGAGATAGTTTCATAGCGCATCCCCTATTCTATCGTGTTTTTCGATCGCTTGGTAGTAACCATGACGTAAGTCCAATTAATGGTAAACAACTACATAATACCATAATAAATTGCAGACTATACACGTCTGCTAATTTCCCAAGAACAACGGCACCTAATGCTCCAAGGCCAAACGCAAGACCGACAATTAATCCTGACACCATTCCAACTTTTCCCGGAACGAGCTCCTGCGCATACACAACAATAACACTAAAGCTACTGGAACTAATAAAACCTATACATAAAAATAACGGCACAACCCACGCTAGAGAAACATGTGGTAATAAAAGTGCAAGCGGCGCAGAACCTAGCATTGAAAATACGATAATATTTTTCTTACCAAATCGATCTGCTAATGGCCCACCAAAGAATGTACCCAGTACCCCAGCAATCATAAAAGCAAATACAAAGTACTGTGCATTTTTAATAGACACACCATAATGCTCGATTAAATAAAACTGATAGAAGTTCCCAATGCCAGCTCCATACCAAGAACGAACAAAGGTTAAGAAAACAAGAAGAACAATTACAAACTTAATATGCTTACTAACAATTGCATTCTCCGCCTCAAGTGCAGCTCGTTTCTTTCTTCGCATCGCACCATTTACTAACTCATTTTTGTACCAATTTGAAACAAAAATTAATAACACAATACCTACCGCTGCAAAAGCCGTGAATCCAAGTGATCCAACTTGCCCAAGCGGAACAAAAATTAGCGCTGTAAAAATTGGTGCAAGAGAATTCCCTGTATTTCCTCCTACTTGATAAATTGACTGCGCTAACCCTCGCTTTGCACCAGCTGCCATATAAGCAACACGTGCGCCTTCAGGATGAAAGACTGCTGATCCTAATCCGATAAATAAAACTGAAATAATAACGATAATAAAGTTTGGTGCGAACGCAAGTCCAATCATCCCAAGCATACTCGAAAACATACCGAGCGGTAATAAAAATGGAGATGGTTTCTTATCTGAATACATCCCAAACACCGGCTGCATAATCGATGACGTCATATTTAACGCGAATGCAATCCATCCTACCTGCATATAGGACAAATTCATCGACTTTTCCAAAATAGGAAACAGTGCCGGTACAACAGCTTGCATCGAGTCATTTAAAAAATGACCGAAACTAATCGCAAATAAAATACGATATATCGTTGGTGAAGCTATTTTATTTTCCTTTGAAACTGCCTGCATAATTCACTCTCTCCTTCCCTAAAAAACAGAAAATGTAACTAATTAACATTACACTTACTGTAATAATTTCTGATTTTTAAAACATTTTCTATTCTATACTGGTTTTATTTCTTTTTCCAGCAACACAACTTCGATTTCATCTATATACATAAAATCATTAAATTTATATATTTTTATAAAATTGAATGGAAGAAGTTTTCTTTAGATTATTTTATATCAGCAAAGATGAAGAAAGAGACAAACAAGAGTGTTGCACTCTTACTTCCATGATCAGTAGTTCTATCCGCATGTTAGCAAAAACAAAAGACAACACCTAGCTCAAAAAAAGTACATCACTCCATTAGTCGTGATGTACTTTTTTCTAATCAACTTTAATTATAATTCTCGTTTTTCTTTTAAAAGTTTTTGAAATTCTATTTCTAATTCTTCGGACGGTTCAATACTTAAGCGACTTAGCACTTCCGATATTTTTGTTTCAAGTAAAAGAAGCTTATCTTCTTTCGTATCTCGCGTCTTTTCCACTTGATTGAGTTTATATTGCTGATAATTCCCTTCAAATAATTCAATCTTTTGATTGCGGATTGTTAAAATTCGCGTAGCAATATTTTCGATAAACCGGCGATCATGCGAGACAAAGATTACACTTCCTTCATATTCTTTTAGAAGAGACTCTAACGCTTCAACAGCTTCCATATCAAGAAAGTTCGTCGGCTCATCTAACACTAAAGTATTAATATCACTTAAAAATAGCTTTGTCAGCGCTACTTTCACTCGCTCACCACCACTTAAAACCCCTACCGGCTTATAAACATCATCTCTGAAAAAATGCATTCTCGCAAGAACCGTTCGAATCAGTGTTTCATCCTGTTTTGAATAGAGTTGGACATTTTCGATAATTGATTTCTCCGTATCTAATATGTTTAAGTTTTGACTAAAATAGCCAATTTTAACAGCTGGTGAAAGCTTAATACCATACTCTTGGTTCATGATTTTTTTGACAAATGTCGTTTTCCCACTTCCATTTGAACCGATAATCGCTAATTTATCACCGCCCCGAATGTGAAAACTTGTTTTGCTCCAAAGCACACGTTCCCCAACTTTACCTGTTACACCATCTACACGAAGAATAATCCGGTTTTTAAACGTTTCTGCATTTGGCAAATTCATCTTAATTGGTGAGAGCCCCTTTACTTTTTCTACCTTTTCAAGTTTTTCTAATCTCGTTTCGATGGCCGTTGCTGTTTTTTGTAGCTTCTTTTGCTTTTTGGCAAAGTATGGCTTTGCTCCTGTAATTCTCGCTTCGGATTTACTTACCTTTTTTGGCGCCTTTGTTGCTCTTTCAGCTTTTTTCTCTTTTAACTTTAACGCTTCTTCCAACTGCTTTTTCTTTTTCTCATACTTTTCATACGCTAATTGTTCTTGATTTAGCTCTATTTCTTTTTGTTTTACATAATCACTATAGTTGCCTGTATACTCTTTTATTTTCCCTTCATTCAATTCCCATATCGTTGTACAAAGAGCATCTAAAAATGCACGGTCATGCGAAATAATGATAAATGCCCCTTGCCAACTTTTTAACTTTTTCTCCAACCATTCGATATGTTCTGTATCAAGATTTGTAGTCGGTTCATCTGCAAGTAAAAGCTCGGCATCTTTCATAAGAGCTTTTTGGACATATTCTTGCGTCACTTCCCCACCACTTTTTGTTGTATCTGTTCGTTTAAGCTGCGGCAAAAGCTCACACCTAGTACGTTGAATAACATTTCCTTCTTCTGGAGAAATTTTTCCAGCCAACATTTGAAATAACGTCGTTTTCCCGCTTCCATTTCTACCAACTAACCCAATTCGAGCATTTTGATGAATTTGCAATTGGTCCACATCTAGTAATAAACGATCCTGTACATAGTACTTTATATGATTAGCTTCTAATAAAAACATAGTAACATCCCCTTTTATCCAGTTTAGGAGACAAAAAAATGCCCCCTATATCCATTCAGAATAGGAGGCATAATTATATATAGGTGTACACCAAAAGAGACTATCCCTTTTAGATCCAACTATACAAAACCAATCCTATTCTGAAAAACGCAAATTAAAGGCATCACAAATAACAGCATAATCATCTGTTAAAAATAACCTTCGATTGTTTGTTTTCGTAAATAGGATTAGTACTTCATGTAATTGGGTCACCCTTCCGTTCTTTCAATTTCATTAACACTATTTTTAGTATAGCTAGAAATTTCAAATAAAATCAATGTTTTTTTCATTTTAAATAACAAAACGCTTATATTTTTCAAAATCACTCGTCTTACATTCGAGTGAAAGTTTTGTACCTTCATTTTCATAGCTCGTAGATACAACATGAGCATGATCATTGAAATAGGATACAACTTGCCCTTGATCATAAGGAATTAACATCTCACACTTTGTATACTCTTTGTAAATGTAAGAACGAATCATTTCTACAAGCTCTTCAATCCCAATTTGTTGTTTTGCAGATAGATATACTCGGTCCTCCTGGATTTTCGGAATTTCAACATCCATCATATCTGATTTATTATACGCATAAATCGTTGGGATGTTTTCAACACCAATTTGTTTTAATGTTTGGTTTGTAATCTCAATTAATTGTTCATAATTTGGATTTGCATAATCCACTACATGAATCAATAAATCCGCCTCCGCTACTTCTTCTAACGTTGAACGGAATGCTTTCACAAGATGATGCGGTAATTTGCTTACAAAACCAACTGTATCTGTTAATAAGAATGATTTATTATCTGGAAGTTCAATATTGCGTACGGATGTTTCCAAGGTCGCAAATAGCATATCCTTTTCAAACACTTGCTTCTCAGTCGAACCATTAAAGATTTCAAGCATCGTATTCATAATCGTTGATTTACCTGCATTTGTATATCCTACTAATGAAACAACAGGAATTTCGTTTTTCTTACGCTGTTTACGCTGCGTTTGACGTTGTGCAACAAGCGCTTCTAATTCTTTATTTAATACTGCAATTTGCTCTTCAATTTTACGACGGTCCAGCTCTAATTTCTTCTCACCGACACCTTTATTCTTCGTACCAACGCCGCCGCTCTGTCTTCCTAAAGATTCACGAAGACCGATTAAACGCGGCATCATATATTGTAGGTGCGCGACTTCAACTTGCAACTGCGCTTCTTTCGTCTTAGCACGCTGCGCAAAAATATCTAAAATTAAAATGGTACGATCAATGACTTTACAATCTAAGTCAGCTTCTAAATTTCGAATTTGTGAAGGCGATAACTCATCATTAAAAATAACCATATTCGCATCTGCTTCCTTCACAAAAGCAGAAACCTCTTCAATTTTCCCTTTTCCAATATAATGTGATGGATTCACGCGATGTAAATTTTGAGTAACTCTCCCTATAACTTCCACATCACAAGCTTCTGCAAGATTCGTTAACTCCTCCATTGAATATTCAAAATCACTTTCACTATTTAAATTAACTCCAACTAATATCGCTTTTTGTACTAGTTCTTCCATATATTTATTCCTCCATTTCGATTACGTAAAATTAAAAAACACAGGTCACTGCCTGTGTTTTTCGTAAACGGATGAGAGTACACCAAATAAACAAAAGAAAGCAACATTGCTTCCAAATTGCTACATGGTTAATACGTCACAAATGATATACGTTTCCAAAAACATATACGTATATCACATCATTCTATTATAAAGGCAAAACAAAAAGAGGGCGTATTCGTCCCTCCCTCTTTTCACATATCAGTTCAATAAAGGGTTCCTTTAAAATAGGCAGACCAATCCCGTTCACTCTGTACACAGACAGAGCCTTTGAGCGCTATTCAATTATCGGCACAAAGCTTTGAGACGTAATCTGATTAAAATCAAAGGAGACCCCTCCGTTCATTAAAAGTTACATAAATCTTAGCATAATTATGTAGTTTTCACAACATTAAACTTCACTTACGGGCATAAATAAAATCATTATTTTTCTACTGCATTCTTCATTTTTTTACGCATAATTTAATAAAGTTCTCGTCTTTTGTTTTGCATCACTTTATGGGTGAAATCTATAATTAATGAATCGAATTCACCCCATACAAGCTTAACGACCTATATCTTGCACGTGTTCAATCTCTTCTTTTTCTTCTTTCATTTCATAATAGTATGATGGCAATTCTATTCTATGCTGCAAGAAATAATCCTCAATCAATGAAATGATCACTTTCAATGTTTTCACACGCGCATATAATTTATCGTTACTAGCGATAATATTCCATCTTGCATTCAGTTTATCTGTTTTCTCAAACATTTCTTCCATTGCCCGGGCGTATTCATCCCACTTTTCACGATTGCGCCAATCTTCATCTGTAATTTTCCATCTCTTAAGAGGATTTTTCTCTCGATCTTTAAATCGCACTAACTGCTCATCTTTACTAATATGATAGAAGAATTTTGCTACTATGTAATGATCATCTGTTAATAATTTTTCGAAATCATTGATTTCATCGTATGCTCTATTCCATTCTTCCTTTGTAGCGAATGCCTCTACACGCTCTACCAATACACGACCATACCAAGAGCGATCAAAAATTGTGATTTGACCATACTGAGGAATTTTCCTCCAGAAGCGTTGCAAATAATGGTAACGTTTTTCATGAGGAGCAGGCGCACCAATTGGATTTACTTGAAATCCACGCGGATCCAGATGCTCAGTAATTCGTTTAATTGCCCCTCCTTTTCCAGCCGCATCCCAACCTTCCATCGCCATAATAACGGCTATTTTTTCTTTTTGTAAAATTTGCTGCAACGCTAATAAGCGCCTTTGATACTTTTCAAGCTTCTTATTATACTTTGATTTTGATTCCATTCTTTTCGTTAAATCTACTTGAGCAAGACGATCTTTTGTCATAAAATAATCCCCCTTTTCCTACACTAACGCTATTTTAACATAATTTTCAATATTTTTGATTTTATTCAGAAAATAACACTAGTGCAACTAGAAGTTGTTGTACAATAAAAACGAGGTGATACATAATGCAAAAAACGCTACAAAATGTACTCGAAAAATATAATGCCATGCATCTAGAAAAGCATATTTTAAATTCTCTTGAGCCAACAATTCAAATTCGTCTACGTAAAGGATCTGATGAGCAAATAGCAGTGGGAACCTCAAAATTAGGAGGTTTTCCAGACTTACCTGATGAATTAAAGATTCCAACATACAACGACATACCGTTACACTTTATTGGACAGCTGAATTTAGAAGAAATACAACCTTATCACAAAGGAAACCCACTACCTACGAAGGGCATGTTATATTTCTTTTATGACGCAGAAGAACAACCATGGGGGTTTGACCTAAGAGATATTGGAGGTCATCGCGTTCTGTACACAGAAAATATAGAAAACCTAAAACGACGAGAACTTCAAACAGAAGTGTTCCCTCCTTCCATCATCTCCTTTCAAGAAACTTGGACATTAGCAAAAGAAAAAGTCGGAGAAACAGGTTTATCAAATGATGATGAATGGGATCTTTATAAAGAAATAGAAGAATTGTATATCGATGGATTGCATCATTTACTCGGCTCCGCACAAGCTATACAATCAGAAGCAATGGCGGAAGAGTGTCATCTTGTTACAAACGGAATCTATTTAGGAAATGGGTACCCCTCAGATCAAGAGATAAAACATTTGCCTGGCAGCGCCCAAGATTGGATGTTACTGTTACAACTTGATACCAATGATGAATCTGAAATGGATTGGGGAGACACTGGCTTATTATATTTCTGGATCAAAAAAGAAGATTTATTGCAAAGAAACTTTGAAAATACATGGTTGATTTTGCAATGTTGTTAAATCAACCATGCATTTTCAACATATCTCCTCTGTTTCTATACTGTAATTCGTATAAAGCGAAAAAGAATAGAAAAAATGGCCAACTTTTTCTACAAAGTTGGCCCATCTATTATAATTTCAGTTCTTCTATATGAAAAAGCTCAATAACCGCTTGTGTACTCCTCTAACCCTTAGTTTTTGCATCACATTACTAATATGATTGCAGACAAGCCTTCTACTAAAGTACACCTTTTATCAGCGGAGGGCTTCATCCTCTACTAAGCTATTAAAAGAAGATATACCTCTTACAATTTTATGAGATTCATTTTGTGCAGTAACTTCTTTGATTTCTTTTAGTAACTATTTATCCATCTCTTTTTCTCTGTCAGTACAAATCAATCTGCAAAACTTTCAGGACTTCTATTTTATTTCATGTTCTTCACCTTTTCTAGACCATATCACAACAGGAATGAGTAATAAGGCTAAAGCCCCTCCAGCTAATGATAATGCCGCATAACTCGAATTCGCTACCACCATGCCTGACATCGCTCCCCCAGAAGCTCCTGCCAATGCAATAAAAACATCCACTTTCCCTTGTGTCTTTGCACGCGTTAAAGGTTCTGTTGCATCAACAATTTGAGCAGTGCCACTTATTAATCCAAGGTTCCATCCTAATCCAAGTAAAGAAAGAGCAATGATCAGGAGAATTAAAGAATCGCTCGGTGCAATGGCAGCTACCACTCCCGCACTAAGTAGTATAACTCCGGAAGCAATACTCATTGCCATTCGACCAATCTTATCAACAAGAATTCCTGTAACGAGTGATGGAAGGTACATTGCTCCTACATGAAATCCAATAACAAGGCCCACTTCATTTAATCCATGTCCATGGTGTTCCATATGTACGGGAGTCATAGTCATAATTGCAACCATAACAATTTGAGTAAGTATCATAACGATGGCCCCAACTGTAACGCCCCTTTTATTTGCTATCGATTTCTCAGTTATCGCACGCCCTTTATTTGTATGTTCCTGTTTATATGTTTCTATCCTGTTCGCTATTATTAATGGATCTGGACGAAGCATAACGAAAAGTACGAGACCTGCTAACAAAAATGCAGCTGCTGATAATATGAACGGACCAGCAAGTTCAGGAATACCAATAGAAAGAGCAAAGCTCCCCATTACCCCTACCAAATTTGGTCCTGCTACCGCACCAAAAGTCGTCATAACCATTGTAATACTAATAGCAGTTGCCCTTTGCTTCTTATTTGCTAAATCCGTACCGGCATAACGGGCTTGTAAATTTGTGGCTGTGCCTGCACCATATATGAGTAAGGAAGCAAGTAAGAGAATAATACTATTTGTTAAAGCTGCGATTACAACACCAATAGCACCAAGCCCTCCTACCATAAATCCTGTCGCAAGCCCGATCCGGCGTCCATAACGCTGAGAAAGCCTGCCTACTACTAAAGCTGCTCCTGCAGATCCCATTGTAAACATGGCTGCTGGCAATCCCGCGAATGCATCTGTTCCAAGCATTTGCTGCGCAAGAAGTGCGCCTACCGTAATTCCAGCAGCCAATCCCGCACCACCAAACATTTGTGAAATACTTACGATCACTAATGTTCGTTTATATATCTTTTGTTGTTCTTCTACTGTATACATATGATTCCTTATTGAACCATCAGCTGTATCAAGCATTTTCTCACCTTCTTTATGAAAGATTTTCCTTTTTTAAATGTACTATGTTTAATGTTTCATATTCAATAACATTTTCATCCGTTCTTTTCTTTCTAAAAGAGAAAAACAAAAAAACTGCCCAAATACTTTGATTTAGGGCAGTTTTTTCTTAGGCACAAATGTTTTTTATTTATTAAACTAAGATTCTCTCATTTATTTGCAAACTCTACACATCACATTGTTAATATGATTACGAATAAGCCTTCTTGTTACTAAATTTATCTTCAATTCTTTTATCTACCCCATTTATTCTCCATTACTTTAAAATACAAATTTTCAAACTCACTAAAATATTTACCATAAAACCCTAACATTTCAATGTAAATGTTAACAACTTCAACTAAATCAAAATGATCGCCATTTTTAGCTAATTCATAACTATCATCAACACTATATAAATCACCATATTCATCTTCCCAATACAAACCTCTGTTGACTAAAAGTCTAGTTGTGGATTTAATTGACTCTTCAATCATTAGCTCATTTCGTACTAACTTTTCATGAATTACAGAAAGAGTTAATTTCACAGCATACTCTTCATCAACTATTCTACTAAACTCAAATAACTTCCCTTCAATATCATCTATCTTTTCTTTAGACATTAAGGATATCTCAATTATTTCATATGGCGGGCAGTCACTCACTTCAATCACTTTATCACACCATTGAATTACTTCTTCTTTGCTCCACAATCCGCAACAAAGCCCTAAGCCATAAATACTAGTTAGTTTTTGAATGCAATCCAAAACTTCTCACCTTCAATTTCTCATATACATTTTCATTTAGTTTTAAACCCAGTATACGATACATTCATTTAAAATTATAATGTTTAAATTTAATATTATAATATACATTACATAATTTCTTTACAAATGCTTTCTATCCCTGTGAAGATTTTGATGCATATAGAACCTTTCTGAGGAATGAGAAAAAGTATTGAGTAAAATTCTCTATAATAAAAAGAACCAACCCTCGATGATATCGATGATTGGTTCATTTACATGATTTCACAATAGAACATTTTTCAATATATACTTACTAAAAATCGTGTAACATGTTTCTGCTATTATCTATTCTCCTATGCGCATGTTAGCACTCATCCAACCGACTCGACTCTTTTAGCTAGTTTTCCCTTGAAAAATAGGTTTCGCAATTAATGTAGCGAAAGGTCGTATTTTAAATACAACGTACTGCGTAAATAATGCTATTAATATTCCATGTACACATCCTGCAATTACATCCAATGGATAATGTACTCCTACCCATATTCTCGAAAAAGCTACACCAAGTGCTAAGAAAAACCAAGTATATTTAAAACGATAGGCAGATAGCAATAGTGTAGCTGCAATTACAACAGCTGATGTTGCATGATCACTTGGAAAAGAAGAATTGGCAGCATGATCTACAAGTTTTGTGATGTTATGTGAGACAAAAGGACGCTCTCTATAAATAAATATCTCGATAATTCTATTGATGGAATACGCTAAAGTAAACGCAACAATCGATTGAAAAGCCATTACACGAAATTGAGGTTTATTCTTTATCCATAACAGGATGAGTAGTAACACGAAAGCATATTGTACATATTCTGCAAATATAATCATTACATCATCTATCAGTGGATATTGCTGTACCTTACTATTTATAAAGTTGAACCATTCATAATCTAAGTCTTTAAAATTCATTACATAATCTCCTTTATTGCTATAGAGTCCACGCTACATTTCAACAAAATATACCTTTGGACTCTAATAAATTCTTATTATATTTTTTTATTGTTTCCACCTACAAATCATAATCTATTCAATTTTAATAAGATTACTCACAATGTACTATCTTATTTTGTGACATAAACATTACATTTTTGTAAGGTTCTTTTTTCATTTTGATAGTTTAACTTATGTAAAGTGTTTATATGAAAAGATTTATCGGTGATTTGTATAGAGAATCTCGATATCCGAAATATGGTTCGGAATCGAAAAGTGTCAAAGTCGATTTCTGATGTGGGCTAGGGCGCTTTTCGCAAGATGCTTTTGTAAAAGTGCGAAAAATTTGGAGGTCTACTTGTAAAAATAGATCCAGCATACACATCACAAGATTGTTCAAGCTGTGGAAATCGCGTAAAAAAATCCCTATCGATTCGGACACATATTTGTACAAAGTGTGGAACGATATTAGACCGGGATCACAATGCGAGTCTAAACATTTTGCAAAAAGGATTAGAACAATTACATGTGAGAACGACGGAAGACTGAAACTGAAGGGCAAGGTTGTGTCCAAACAGTATAAACGGCGCCTGTGGAGAATATGTAAGACTGCTTGGGAAACCCCAAGCAGCAACCCTCTATGAAGCAGGAAGCCCCTTCTTCAAACAACTCATAAGAGTGTTAAGAAGGAGTCATTCACAAGTCAACTACTTAGCTCATTCTAGATATTGTTTGAACTATAGTTTGAATTCCGGTTGAAATAATAGATGCATTTATATTTCTTGCATCTATTTTAATGATATTTTCTTTATAAAAATTTGATAAATAATTTTCATCAATAGGCCTCAATAGTACATGTTCAGCATGTAAACGTTGAATCAACTCAATTGCATTCATATTTTACGGTAAGGCAAGATGTAACTTTGTATCAAGAGAAATCGACCTTTTATAGTCAATGCTAACTTCACAATCTTGGAGTTGTCTTTTAATTTCTTGATGTAATAGTATCGATTTTTTTGCATATTTTTTTGCAAGTCGCTTACTGTGCGTATGAAACATGCCACTTTTCAAATAAATCTCCAGCGCTCCTTGTGTAATAAGGCTTGTATCATAATCAATTACTCGTTTTAATGCCAAAAAATTACTGAGAATATCTTGAAGTGGGAGTATTACTGCTCACGAATAACGGGATAACTTAGTTTCTATCTTTTTTGAAGCGAAAATATACAAAAATCAAACCCACAAGGATAACTAGCACAATTAAAAGAATGAGGCTATAACGGTGAGCATAGTGTACTACATGACGCCACTTTTCTCCCAGTTCTAATCCTAACTTGATAAAGGTGAAACTCCATAATAATGCTCCTGAATATGCATAAAGGCAAAAAGTCCAAAATCGAAAACGAGAAATACCCGCTAAATAGGCAGTAACATGGCGAACCCCAGGAATAAAATAGCCAATAAATAATAAGGCAGGACCAATCTTCTGAAACAAAATCTGTGTTCGATTTATTTTATTTTCTGTAATATGTATTTTCGGACCAAATTTCTTTAAAAACGGAATCCCAAGTTTCACTCCTAACAAATAACTAATAGTAATACCAATTGACGAACCGATACATGCACTTAGTAATGCAAGTAGAAAATTCATTTCCCCTTTATATACATAGTACCCTACAAACGTTAACAACGTTTCATCAGGTATCGGTAACCCGATAATTCCACCCACTAAAGCAATAATAATCCCGAAATATCCAAAATGCGAAATGAGATAATGTAATTGTTGTTCTATTGTAATCACCATCCATACCAATTACGAACTGGTATCTCAATCATTGAGACACCTTTTTAAACAAAAAACATTATATACCTCCTAGTATTATTCCAATAAACCCCATTAAAATTCTAACCGTATAACTTATTTCCGAATATAAAGTGAAACTTCCATCAGTGGGAGTCTTCACTTCCCCGCCGATGGTTAGCTGAACGAATCGAGCTTTTACGGGATAAAATGTGTTACTCCACTTTTTTCTATATTTTCAAAATGAAATTGTATTGATTTCTCTTTTTTATCCAAATATAATTAAATATGGATTTTGTATTGTGCTAATAATAGCCTTTATTTCATAGTGTGTATCTCTAGAATTAGAAATATAAAAGATAAATAAGCAAGTTATATAAGATTTATGGTTTATAAGAAAAATCAAAGTTAACAAAACAGATAAAATTATAATATGGGGTTACACAAAAACGTTTGGAGTGTGTACATATGGTATACAAAGATATTCTAAAAAAGATCCATGATGCACCAACTGATTATGATTTTAGTAAATTAACTGAATCCATTATTGATGAGAATCTATGCTTAATGGTATACCCCAAGATTACATTATCTTCTTAAAAGAAGTTGGATACGGATCTGTTTCTAATGCGTATTTTATGTTCTATGGAGGACTTATTGAAGCGGATGAAATATATGACGCAGATGAAAACCCAGAAATAAAAACTGTTTTATTATTTGGTGATAACTTTGCTGGCGATGCGATAGGCTTTCAAACTACAAATAGCTGGGAAATTGTTGAGATTTGGCATGAGGACTTATCAATCGTACCGAGAGACGAAACGAGTTTTAAAGAATTAGCTCAAAGCATATTTTCAAAAGAGCTTTAAGCGATTAGTCACTTTATCTAAAATAAAAAAAGCATTCCACCATTGCAGCTGTGGAATGCTTTTCTCTCATTAATCAAATCATATTAATTCCTTATTTACTTCACCATCCCTTACTCGTTAACCCTTTTCTTCTCCTACCAACTCGAAACTTTCCTTTATAAAACACCAAACTCACCAAACCACAAAGTAAAATAATTGGTGCACTTACTTTATATAAATCTGTAAAGCTCATTGCCATCTTATTTTCGGCATAATGACTAACATCATTTG
Source organism: Bacillus pseudomycoides DSM 12442 (assembly GCF_000161455.1). GTDB lineage: Bacteria > Bacillota > Bacilli > Bacillales > Bacillaceae_G > Bacillus_A > Bacillus_A pseudomycoides. The sequence continues at coordinate 1,599,371 of NZ_CM000745.1, read as the reverse complement.
AGAATGCAAGGATATCTTTCTTTATACTTTTTTCTTTTTCTTCCACTTCTTTTGTTACTTGCCTTGTAATTTCTTCTCTTTTTCCTTCTCTATATTCCACTGGAACTCCATTTAAAGCTTCATTCACTTTTTCATGAATCAATTTCTCTTTTTGTTCCTTGCTCAAGCCGAGATTGTCTTCACTTTGTTTTTTTTCAGCATTTGATTCTAAACTTTTATTTCGGATTTTTTCTTTTGTTATTTGCAATATTTTTTCTTGCTCAACCTGATCCACATGAATATTACGAACTTTCTCTTCAGCATAACGATAAACATTGTCTTTATTTACAGATAGATTATGAGTTAAAGTTGATACAAATATAGCAACAGCTAATACAATCCCTACTTGTCTCAACATCGATACAATGCTTTGGGAAGCGGTTAGTAATTCCCCTTCAAATGAAGAAGCACTTAAAATCGTAATGGGACCTACGACTAAACCATATCCAGCACCTAATATCATACAAGGAATAATAATATCTGCACTTGTTGAATCTACTCCTATCATTTGTAACCAATAATACGCTATGCTCATCACTATGAAACCCGATAAAATAATAAAAACTTTCCCAAGCTTTTTAATTAGCGTTGCAGATAGTGGGGAAACAATAAATATCATTGCTGAAATAGGTGTAACTAAAAAAGCCGCTTCCATTTCTGTTCGATATTGTATTTTTGTAAGAAAAGTCGGAAGTAAGACAGTTACTCCAACCAAAAATAGATTGCTTAATATGACCACAATAGATGCTCCAACAAAGGTTCGATCTTTAAATAGCTGCAAATTCACCATAGGCGCTGAAACTTTTCTTTCGACTAAAATAAATAACAAGAGAGAGAGAATACTAGTAATATAGCAAATCCACGCTACGTTACTCAGCCAACCCCATGTGTTCCCCTTAACTAATACAAGGGTGAAAAAGAAAATTGCAGAGCTACTTAATACTAATCCGATCCAATCTATTTTGGATTTAATACGTTCTTCATTTTTTATTTGTAGCATAACAAAGCATAAAACAACTCCAATTACACAAATCGGAATATTGACAAAAAATACCCATCTCCAACCTAAATTTTCTGTAATAACCCCACCTATCACTGGTCCGATTGCCGCCGAAAACCCTTGTGTTACTCCTAAAATACTAAGCGCAATGTGTCTCTTAGCTAACGGAACTGCTGATACTGCAATTACCATACTCGTCGGAAATAAAATCGCGGCTCCTATACTTTGAATAAAGCGAGAAAAGATAAGAAAATCTCCAGTATTCGCAAATGCACAAAGTGCGGAACCACCACCAAAAACGATTAAACCAATGATATACATTTTTGCCTTACCAAAAATATCTGCAATACGCCCTAACGGAACTGCTAGCACAGCAATTGTCATTGTATACACATTTAAAATCCATGACATTTTTTCTAATGACGTATTTACACTAGATTGTATTGCTGGTAAAGCGATGTTCATAATGGTGGTATCAATCATACAAAGAAAAATACCTAAACACATCAAAAACACTATCTTAAGCCCCCTTGATTGCTCGATTGCAATCTCCCCCTTTATAAATTAGCACTTCTTTTTATTCCTTGTTTTCCCTATCTTCTTCCAGTGTAAGTTGGACTAATTTCTTCCTTAATGTCTCAACTTGTGCAGCATACGATGCAATACCAACATCAAGCGAAATCTCCTCTACAAATGTTATACCCTCTCTCCATTTCTCATATTTCAAGCGAAGATCTGCAATATATGCTTCTTTCCTTTCAATTTCTTCTTCAATCCATCTCTTCATTGTCTCTCCATCAGCATAATTACCAAAATACATTCGCATTAAAAAGTCCGAGCGTAACACATCCTTCTCTACATCAGTCCTCATATATTGATAAAACTCTTCTCTTCCTTCATCCGTTATGAAGTACATCTTCTTATTTGGCTTTCCTTCTTGCATAATAACCTCTTTTTTAATTTTTCCTTCCTTCTCTAACTGTCTTAAAGTTGGATAAATCATACCGAAGCTTCCATCAAAGAAATGAGTGAACACATCTTCAAATACAATTTTTATGTCATAGCCAGACAACTCTTTTTCCATCAATAGCCCTAAAACAACGTCTCTTCCCTTCATCATAAACACCCCATATAAGTTATATAATCAATAATCATATTAACATTATTAATATGATTATTGATTATATAACTTATTCATTCATTTGTAAAATGTAACCAATTAAATTTTCATTTCATACCCTGTAAAGAATTTAAAACAAAAGACTATGTAGAAAAATCCTAACGGGTTCGGATTTGAAGTACAAAATTAAAAATAACCATTTAAAAAGAGGTGCAATTAGCACCTTTTTTTAAATGGTTATTTTAGCAAGTGAACTAGCCCCCAAATTGGTAAACTTTTGATAATATCAGTTTATCACTAATTTGTCCTAACGGTTTCTTGGAGTTTTTCCATTACCCTTGATAAAGCTAAAATTGAATTTGTTGTTTCAAATTCTCCAACATCTAAGGAATGGTTTGCATTTTGGACAACATCAATCTTTAAATTTGATTTACTTAATTGGTCAATTTGATTTGAATTGTAATGATGGTCTTTATCCCCGATAACTAAAAGCCCTTGATGATGACTATTCAAAATTGAGTCAAAAATCGAATCAGACTTTATCAGAGGAGTGAGTAAAATCATTTTTGACTTTAAGAATTCATCTCTCTTCATTAAGTCATTCGCAATTGGAATTGTTCCGAGTGATTTTCCTAAAAAAATCGAATTGTTGTATTGCCCATTTTTTAAAGCATCTAAAATCACAGGATTAATATCATCCATTATTATTTTGGTTATTTCTTCAATATTTTTTTTCATTGTTTGCTCATCATAGGCGTAATGGATATGGACAACATCGATTTTGTTTTGGAGCATTACCATCGTCGAATAATAAAACAAGGGTTTATCGTAATTGTAACCTGAACCTGAAAACATAAAGCAAATCGTTTTGGAACCCATTTCTATATGTGTATAACTAATCGCTTTATCGTTTGTTTGTATCTCCTTTTTCTTTCCTTTCATCATTTTCCCCTCCGAAACTTTTATAATATTATAACATAAATTACCAACTTCTCTTTTTATTTTTCTCAACTTTCGCAAAAAATAAAAAAATCAATATCACAATAATAATCCCGCCTATAAACATTTCTTAATTTACTCATTCATAACCTCCTTACTACTTAGAATTCATATTTTGTCTCTGATAATCAAGAGGAATATCCACCGCAAATTCTCTATCTGCAATTGGTGTATTTACAACAAAGGACTCCGTTTCTAAATAACCCACTACCTCTCCTTGTTCATTTCGATTTTCATATTTCAAAACAAGTCCTGTATTTCGATCAAACCAATAATGAAATATTTTTGCTTGAAATTTTTTAGCATTAGCACCTATAAATTCTCCTTGAACTACAATTGTGTCATAACCCCTATACGTTTCATGTTGGTTTACTATATTCCCCTCCTTCGCCAGCTGAATTAGTAATGTTTCCTCCACGTTTTCACCTCCCCATATTCATCCTATCTATTTATTACCTACCAACTTGAAAAAAGTTCATTTTCTTCCTGTAGAATTACATATAAAATAAAGCTAATCCTTCTATCAACTAAGAAAGATTAGCTTTATAACTCATGCATATACACAATAAGATAATTTTCTATCTTCCCGTCCAGTGCTTTCTTATCACTTCTACGACAATTCCCGGGTTATCCCAGTGCAGCATATGTGTCGCGTCACTTTTCTATAACTGCTAAATCAAATATACATGCATAACTTCTTTAAAATTAGAAAATGCTAACAAAATCAAAACTATCCGCTATAGCGAATTGGAGAATCATACATGACAAGAAAAATATTATTCTTACTTGCTTTCATATGTTTTGCAGTTCCACTTCAAACAAGCGCTTTTACTTTTGCAGAACTCCCTGTTACATCAAAATCTAAGCAGTGGTATATTGAAGTTGATAAGGCTAAGGATCCTCAAGCATTACCATCAAAAGCAGATATGTTTCATTCATACAGCTTACTTGTAAAGAATATCGGTAAGGACGTATCTAACGTATCAGTTGAAATACGTCACAATAACCCGAAATCAAAAGCCTCTTTCAAGCCTTTCAACAAGTCTGATATGAGCGTGTCATATAGTCAAACTAGTTTTACAAAAATGAAATTCCCATTATATGAAGACGCCAATTCATTTGATATTGTTATTAGCTGGGAAGAGAAAGATTTTAGTTATAATGGTCACCCCGAAAAAGCAGAAAAACAATTTACGCAAACATTTGTATTTCAGGAACAGTGAGCTCTACCGTTTAACAGGGCTTACTGTTTTTTGTTAACCTATATTAATCAAACTTGCGAATGCTCGGAACAAGTAGCGCGATTGCTACTACGACAATTGCTGCAATAGCTAGAATGATAATTGTCACAGTACCACCAATTATATTCGCCAACCAACCGACAACTAAATACCCTAACGGCAATAATGCAAACGATCCTAACATATCAAGACTTGCTACCCTTCCGAACGCTTCTTCTGGCACGAGTTCTTGCAAGCTCGTTTCCCATATTAGGCCAAAAATCATAATTCCAAACCCCTCTAATGCCATTAACCCTATTAATCCTGGTGCCCAAGAAACAAAAGGCATTAGTAAAAGTGACATCCCACTAATGAGAACACCTCCATAGGCAAGCAATCCTCGTTTATGCCACCTCTGTCTCCCGCCAAAAATAAGAGCTGCCACAACAGCCCCAGCTCCAGAACACGCCATTCCAAGTCCATAAACAAACGGTTCAAACTGATGATGTATATTAAATAGCCAAGGGATTAATACAACGATAATTCCTGCGTAACAAATATTAATAAATGAAAATGCTAAAATTGTAATCCAAAGCCACGGATGGCTTTTTAAAACAACAATACCTTCTGTAAAATCTTTTTTGAGATTCATTTTTTGATTTGTTTGTTCCTGTACTTTTTTAGCTGTTACATCTTTTAAAAACAATAAACAAATAAAAGATAACAAATAAGTCAATGCATCTAACCCAAACCCGATTCCAGCCGATGCAACTGAAACAATAAGCCCGCCAAGCGCTGGGCCTATTAAACGAACGCCTTGATTACTCATTTGCGTTAATGCGTTAGCTGCATTCCGAATTTCTGGCACGAAAACCCTTGCTCGCACCGCTGCATATGCCGGTTGAAACAGGCCTTCCATTAGTCCATATACTGCTACTAATACATATAGAATATTGATTGTTAAAGTGTCTGTAAAAATAAGTGTCGCAAGTGTTATCATCACTATGCATCGAACAATATCAGTAAATAACATTAATTTAACTCGATTCATGCGATCAACGATTAACCCAGAAAACGGTAAAACAAGAATATTCGGAAGCATATACATAGCCATCGTCATCCCCATAACCACCGTTGAACCTGTTAATGTATATACTACTACTGGAAGAATTACCATTGTAACCGAGCTTCCAAGTACAGAAAGCAGCTGACCAATCCATAAGAAAGTAAACTGCCGTGATTTTGTAACAGGTAACAATAAATTACTTACATAACTCCCCTTATTTTTTGTCTGTATTTCTCCTTGCATATGTATCCCCTTCCTCTAAATATCTTCCTTCTTTTTCCTTTTATTATAACATTTATTTTTTCTTTCTTTTCTAATAATTTAGTTTTTAGATATATCAAAAAAAATTTCAACGACATCTCCCTTCCGTTCTCTCAATCTCATAATCAATCTCTAAAAACCTCACACCAAACACCCACATTTGATGGTGCGCTGTCAAAATCTGATCAGTTTTTTCTTTTATCGTAAAAGTCTCAGCTAACGGTAATCGAATCGTAAAGAAAGGGGTATGTAAATAAATCCCTTCGTCTCCTTTTGTACTCTCTCTTAACTGACTAGTAATGATAAGATCTTTGTTATCATTACGTAATTTTAAAATACCCGTCATATTAGAAAATGGTAGCGGCAAAGCAATATTCATATATGTATCTCCTCTATATGTATGCTGTGAATAAAGAGCTACAAAGATCGTTTCATCCTGCTCATTTTTTCGAATCCATGCCCTCACATCTTCTCTACCATCTCGTTCACCTTTTACCGCAATGATATTACCATACATAGCTTCCCATCTATTTCCCATTCCTAAATGAATTTGCTGTATATGTCTACTTATTTTTTCATAGAGAAAGGCAAAGGGCCGAAACCAACGAGACCACTTAATGTTTGCTTTTAATTGATAATTTTTCGTATGCTCATAAAAATCAATGATAAGTGGAGATACTTTTCTTTCATCAAACCCCATACTATGAAAATCACTCATTTGCTCTACAAGACCTGTATACTCTTTCTTCTTTATGAAATCCTGTTGCAAGAAAAGCGTTTCCCCCACTTTCATCTTCCCTTTGATACGACTCATCGGTTTTCCATAATGAATGTAAGCTGGCACATTCTTTTCAATCATCCAGCCAATAAAAGCAGGCAATGTTACACCAATTCCATTCACAACACCATGAATCCAAACCATTTGCGTAATTGTGATCGTCATAACTTGCTTAAAGTTCCCATATGAGTATACTAACGAAAATAAAATCGTTATCATAAGTGTACTCGATGAAATGATAAGAAGGATTTTTGCAATTATCGAAGTGAATTTTGTTTTCCATACATAAACACCATAAGCATAAAGTGAGATGAGATAAATTAATACCGCGAAGAACTCGAATGTTCTTGAATAAGTAATACCAATCGCTACTGTCATCGGTGAAATAACAATAATAACCGTGATAAATTTATATAGTTTACTTTTCTTTTGTTGCTTTCTCCCAAGTAAACCTACAGATAAGGGTAGTAAAAAGGCTGAATAATGAAAGTGAGCTGCTGTAAGCAAAACAATATCTGAACTAAACTGCATAATGGATATATTTGCTACAGAGGCAAAGAACCAAAAACCACCTAAAAACAAATAAATAAATCCGCTATCAATTGCCATCTCTTCTAACGGCTTCCATCCTCTTTCTAGTAACCTACTTACGCCGAATAATGCAATAATGCCTGTATATATAAACCAAATCACTGCAAATAAAAAATAATCTGTTATGAAGGCAAGCATCGCACTGATTGCAGCAACCGGATAAAGTAACAATACAAGTTTATAAAATAAAACCTGTGATCCATCTCTTTTTTCCTTATCAACAATGCATAATGACATTGGTATAAATAAAAAAACAGATAACACTATGATACATTCAACGGGATTTAATTTCGGCCATTCCAATATAATAAAAACCATATAACAAATAAGGCCAAGAATTATATTTTTCATCTAGTCTGATCCCTTTCTACAAACGTTCCCTTATATGAGAAAAGCGGGCCAAATAATGGATTTCGCACTTGAACATGAATTTTGTAACAGTTTAATACATCATCATAGCTCTCTATAACTTTCGCCTCTCCATATAAAAATTTGGGTAGTGGTATTTTCTTCCCAAGTATGTAAAACCATTGTTTTTTTGATGAGATATGCATTGCTCCTTCTTCATCAACATAAAAGGCAAGTGTTGATACGAGCAAATACGGTTCACCAAAGTAATCAATAATTTCATTCTGTTTTGTATTCAGGTACATAACGGCATTGAAATAACGTTTTTTGTTATCAAATCGAAACATCCGATTCCACCTTACAAAAACATTTCCTTTCGCATCCTCTTCAGCAATATTATGTATTGTAAACGGTACTTCTTTTCCTCTTTCTGAAAAGAACATGCGAAACTTAGATGCAACTCTTAAAAGCATTTTGACAAGAAACGATCCTTCATCAATTTCATCCATTTTCCCTTCACCTATAAAACTATTGTTTTCCGTAATTGCATAACGTTTTTGTAATTTCGGGTGTAGCTGCTGATAAGATTCTCCTAATAATACTTCATAGATGCTAGCCACGCATTTACCCCCTTCTTTTTCTCTTACAATTTTTCGCTCTTGGTAAATCACTACTGTTCATATACCCAATAATTGATAATCCAATTAATATAAAATTTAAGGCAATGGGGTTAAATGGTTGGATAAAACTCAAAATATTTGTGAATCCTGCTACTATGGTTAGACCAATTAAAATAATAATGTGCAGCAGCAATAACTTCTGTTTTTGAAACGGCAACAACCATATGATCCCGAATCCTATTTCTAAAAAACCAATTATTTTAAGCGAAAGAATGCTATTTTCGTTTGAACCAATAAGTACAGAAAGCATCTGTACCTCTTCTGGGTGATTAAATAATACTTTTGGCATAAGCCCTTGATACATCCATACAAAAGAAAGTAAAAAACAAATAAGCCAATACGTAATCGATTTTCTTATTAACAAGCGAGGATGCAACCCTTTTTCTAACCATAATTTTAAAGCATCAAAGCTCCATGCTGTCGCCCATCCTAATAGCGGCCGAAATACATATGAATCTATAATCCTCCCTACACCACCAAATCTCGTCTCATAATCATACTGCGTTTCAAAGCAAATCATTTCTCCATTCGGTGTATATTTCCAATAGCCTCTTCCTATTTGTATCAATGAAAGTCTATTGTCTGTCCAAAATTTTAGCGAAGATATTCTTTCTCCTGTTTCCTTTTGGAATTCCCCTACCGATTCCCCTTCACCAACTATTTCAAGCCCAAAACCGATTTTTGTTTTGTATAAAAAACGTTGTGGTTCATCATCTTGTTTCTCTAAATATGATATTTCAGTAAAGCGAGCATCCCACTCTGTATGTAACATCGGATCTTGCGTATACTTCCATAATTCATCCATTGATGTTACCATTTCTGTTTGAACATAAATCGGTTTCTGCCTCTTCATCCTCTCTCCCTCCACTCCCTCTATATCACTAATGTATACGTAAAATTCGATTCTATCTATATTTTTCAAATAATTCTTTCATTACACAAAGAGACTTAATTTTCAAAATATTAACAAAGCACTTGATTTCCTAAAATATTTTAATTATTATAAAACAAATGTTACCAAACAACTTTATAAACCAAACACTCTCGCCCAAAACGTGAGATAGAGGTTGCAACGCTTATAAGTATTCTAAAGGAGACACAGAGATGTCGATGAATTTAGAAAAAAGGAAGTGTTGCCGAAATTAATAAATTTCTCTGCATTTATTAATTGGGGCTGTTTTCGAATAGAAACAGAACTGTCATATGTACAGACGTGTATATATGAAGAGCTATCTACAAAAAAGAGGTATCATGCTTTATATGATATTCTTTTTTGGCGGTTTTTTTATTAGCTCCTTTTTCTGTTTCCCTTTTCCTGTAACAGCACCATCCTCCCCTATTTGAGATGGTGTTTTTTTGTTTTTCTTTCCGGTAACTACAGGAATATTTAGGGACTTATACATCTCTCTTATATGTTTTTTACACCTTTCCTGATTAATTAATAAAAATGGATGAAAGAAGGAATTTGTAATGGAAACGATTGTTCAAAAATTCGGTGGTACTTCTGTCGGAAGTATTCAGCGCATTCAACATGTAGCAAATTTAATTATTGAAGAATATGAACGAGGGAACGGTGTTGTTACAGTTGTATCTGCAATGGGAAAAAGCACAGATGAGCTTGTCGCACTTGCTACTGCTATTACCGAAAATCCGAGTAAACGTGAAATGGACATGCTTTTAACAACTGGCGAACAAGTTACCATTTCTTTATTAACAATGGCGCTGCAAGCAAAAGGATACGACGCTATTTCACTAACTGGGTGGCAAGCTGGTATTACGACTGAATCTGTACATGGAAGTGCAAGAATCTCTGATATTAATACTGAACGTATTCAATCCCTTTTACAAGAAGGAACAATTGTAATCGTTGCTGGCTTCCAAGGACTAAGTAAAGAGAACGAAATTACCACACTAGGCCGCGGTGGTTCTGATACAACTGCTGTTGCATTAGCAGCTGCGCTGAAAGCGAAAAAATGTGATATTTACACAGACGTAACAGGTGTATACACGACTGATCCACGCGTTGTAAAAGACGCATATAAATTAGATGAAATTTCTTATGATGAAATGTTAGAGCTCGCAAATCTTGGTGCTGGTGTACTGCATCCACGTGCTGTTGAATTCGCGAAAAATCATAACGTAGTTTTAGAAGTTCGTTCAAGTATGGAACAAGAAAACGGAACAATTGTAAGGGGAGAATGTAACATGGAACAACAATCAATCGTAAAAGGTATTGCATTTGAAGATAATATTACACGCGTAACAATTAAAGGATTAGAACAAGGAGCACTTTCAACTGTTTTCTCTACGTTGGCTACCGCTCACATTAATGTTGATATTATTATTCAAAGTATTACAAATGAAGGTACTGTACATCTATCCTTCTCTATTCATTCGGGTGACTTAAGAGAAACATTAGAAGTATTAGAACAAAATCAAGAAGCACTTCACTATAGATCTGTAGAATATGAAAATCATCTAGCAAAAGTATCAATTGTTGGATCCGGCATGGTATCCAATCCAGGTGTTGCCGCTGACATGTTCTCTACATTAAAAGACGAAAATATTCATATTAAAATGGTAAGTACATCTGAAATTAAAGTATCTGTTGTCATTGATCGCCTACATTTAGTAGATGGTGTAGAAGCTCTTCATCAATCTTTTATGGCAAAAATTGAACCGATGGTACAAATGAATTAATTTCATTTTCAAAAATAACAACAAGGAATATTTCTTTGTTGTTATTTTTTTATCTAGCAAAATAGTATTATGTTACACTATTACATGTGAAATATTTTCCAAATCATTTTAATGAGACAAAAAACATGTAAAGGCGGATACATAATGAGAACAGAAAATATTCTTTTAGTAGATGACGAGCAAGGTATACTAGATATGTTGGTACTAACCTTAAAGAAAGAAAATTTTATTCATGTAACAACCGCTCTAAACGGAAGTGAGACGTTAAACTTAGTTAAAAATCATCCATTCGATATTATCTTACTCGATGTTATGCTACCAGATATAGACGGCTTCGAATTATGTAGACAAATACGAAACTATACAAATACCCCTATTCTATTTGTGACAGCGCGCTCTAGTGACTTAGATAAATTAACAGGCCTCGGAATTGGTGGGGATGATTACATAACAAAACCATTTAATCCTTTAGAAGTAGCTGCTCGAATTAACGTACAATTACGCGGACAAAGTATGCTGCTAAATAACCGCCAAGCAGAACATTCAAACTTACATTTTGAATCCTTTTCTCTATATCCAAGCGAGGGACTGATAACAGTAAACGGAAAATCTGTACATTGCACTGCTAAAGAACTAGAATTACTTACTTTCTTATGCACACATCCAAATCGGATTTTTACAGCTGAGCAATTATATGAACAAGTGTGGGGACTTACTTCTATGGGTGATGATAAAACAGTAGTCATGCATATTTCTAAATTACGTAAAAAAATAGAAGAAGATCCTAAATCCCCTACATACATTGTTAATTTGAGAGGAATTGGCTATAAATTTATCCCGCATACTAAGGAGCAACAAAAATGAAAATTGGTTTCCGACTAGGCTTTCATTTTATTCGTAGTTTATTTATCGGTACTTTTTTTATGGGGATTTTCATGGCCATCTTCATGGAAGGCATACTACCTCTTATCGGAATAAGCAAAGAGAACAAAGACACGGAAGCTCTTATCGTTTTTTGCCTCTTTGTATGTACTCTTATTTTAGGCGCTATTTTATATGGATGGCATATCGGGAAACCTTTATTTCGAATAATTTCATGGATTAACCATCTAGCAGAAGGCTCTTATGTAACCCCAGAAAGTACGAAACAAATGTACAATAAAAAAACAGGAAAATTAAAAGGCCCTTATCGCTTATATAAAGACGTCTTTCTAAATATAGAACATTTAACAAATAGATTACGAGAAATAGAGAATGAACGAGAACAACTTGAGAAAATGAAACGCGAATGGATGGCAGGAATCTCTCATGATTTAAAGACACCTCTCACTTATATTACAGGATACAGTGCACTTATGTTATCACCCGACCATGAATGGAGTGAGGAAGAAAAAGAGAAGTTTCTGCAAGAGATTCAACAAAAAGGGGACCATATGAAGGAGTTAATTGAAGACTTAAACCTCTCGTTCCGCCTTCATGATTCACAAATCCCGCTAAAAAAAGAAGAAATAAATATCATTGAATTTACAAGAAGAATGATAGCTGATATGACAAATGATCCACGATCTGAACACTATCATTTTAGCTTTCACGCAGACAAAACGAACATTATTATTCCTATTGATACAAAATTACTACATCGCTCTTTGCAAAATTTATTTATGAACGCCGTTTTACATAACCCTGTAGAAACAAAGATCCATACCTCGATTCTATTAGAGGACACTGTACATATTATAATAGAAGATACTGGCGTCGGTATGGATGAAATGACAGTTCAAAATCTATTTAAACAGTACTACCGAGGTACAACTACAAACGTTTCAAATGAAGGAACTGGTTTAGGAATGGCTATCGCCCAAAAAATTATAACGGCACATGGTGGAACCATTCAAGTAGACAGTGAAATAGAAAAAGGAACAACGATTCATATTACCCTTCCAACTCTATAGTACTTATTATCGACAAAAATATAGTTTTATTAAAGTGACGATTACTTTCGTTCAATTTAGTAGAACAAACGTAAGTAAAATTTATTCACACGCTAAAAAACCAATCTCTCATTCTAATACACGAGAAATTGGTTTTTTTATTCTTTACAAATTAAATCGTTCTAAAACTTTTCATTCGTTACCTATATTCATCTTCCAAAAAAGACACCTATAAGGGAATAGATAATGATCGTTGAAAATAAAATCGTCATATGGAAAAGAGAAAAAATAAACAATGATTTTGCCCATTTCTCTGAATCCATCTTTTTATAACCATAAATGCTTAAAACAAGCCATAAAGTACTTAAAAGAAGCGCTACTAGCATAAGACCAATGCTTAAAGATCCTAAAAGAACACTTATTCCAATTAAAACAATTAAATAGATATTCGTTTGTATATATGTTCTTTTAACACCTTTGACTACTGGAAGCATCGGAACCTTTGCAGCCTTATACTCATCATGTTTGCGAATAGCTATGGCGTAAAAATGAGGCATTTGCCAAATAACCATTATGATAAAAAGCCCAATAATAGCCGGATGCATTATATCCGGATAAATAGCAGCCCAGCCAATGAGTGGTGGCATTGCCCCTGAAACACTTCCAATTTCTGTGTTGTAAATTGTTCTTCTCTTACTCCACATTGTATACGGTACAACATACAAAAATAAGCCTAAAAACCCTAATAAGGCTGCTAAATATGTGGTTAGTGCAAGAAATACTAACCCGGAGATTGTCATCAATATTCCAAGCCATAATACAGCCTTAGGGCTTATTTCTCCGGTTACAGTTGGTCTCTTTTTGGTTCTCTCCATAATCGAATCAATATCACGATCATACAGATTATTAAAAGCCCCTGCTGCACCTATGATTAAAATAGAACCGATGAAAGCAAATATAATCTCTGGAATTTTCTCAAACGGGCTAATCTTATATTTATATAAAGCCAATGTTAACCCAGCAAACATTGGGACCAAATTCGATTTAATAATTCCGGTTTTAACCGTTTGGGCTAAAATGTTCGATAACTGTCGTTTCGAATTCGAATTTGTTAATTCTTTTTTCCTTCGCATGACACCCTGTACTCCTTTTCATTAGACGTTTTTACCATGTATATAGTATTAATATACTCCCCGGTATATTAATACTATATGATATTCCTGTCAAGAAAAAGAGAGTATACAGTGCACCGATGAAGAGCAATCTAGAATAATTTAAAAAGTTTAAATAAACACACCTATAAAGAGATTTATACTGTACAAACATATTCTAAGTAGAGCGAGAGTATCAGTATCCATTCAGAATGTATCTTTCATAATCGAACTTTATTTTTTAAAGCTGTTTCACACTCTCATTACGTTTCAACTCAATCGTTCCTGTCATAGACTGCACCGTTAACTTTGTATCATTCCCTTTTCCAGTTCCTATACGACCTTTTACCTTATGATTGTTTCCTTTTTCACCAGTTGAAAGTGAAAATTCATTTTTTATTTGGCCCGCACGCGTTGACAAGTCAACCTCTAGATTTTTTGGCTCTCTCTTAAAGTTTATATTTATATGAGATGATTCGGTTTTTATTTTACTTTCATTTTTTAAATTTGAAACAGAGGATACATTCACCTCTCCCGTATCGTTTTGAATATCGAAGCTTCCTTCCACTCCCTGTAACGTAATCCCTCCTGATTTGGAAACTCCTTTTATATTGTTTCCTTTATACTCTTTTATTGTCATATCACTTGAATCGCTATACAAATTCAATTGTTCAGATGCTATATTTTCACCTATTACCTCACCTGACTCTGTTTTAACATCTATTTTTTTATATGTTTTTTCAGGAAGGTATATATGCACAGTAGCTGTTTTTAAATTTACAATGGATGAAGAGTGTTCTGTAATAACTTCTAATTTCTCTCCATTCTCTTTCACTTTTACATCTTTTATCTCTCCTATATCAACTTTAATATCTGTTTCTGTTGTAGAATGGAGTTTAATATTTTCTCCTACTGTTTTTATATAAATCTCATTTATATTTTTCACGGCGAACTGTTTGGAGACTGGCGCTTCACTCTCTTTTGTACCACAAGCCACTATACTTAAACTCATTAGACTTATAGATGAAAATAAATATATTTTCTCTTTGATTCCCTTCATTACATCACCCCTCTTGACTACTTACTTGAATATTAGCCGTAGCCTTCCCATTTGCTGTAACTGCCCAATTAATGCAATACTTAGCAATAAGATAGATAACCCCATATACAAAATAGCGTATGATGTTGATATTCCTAAGAAGTCTACATATGGAAGATGATTCACTGGCCCTAAATACCATAAAAGTATATACATGACTTCAAACAATTTATGCGTTCGGCTCCACACTCCAAATACTAACGCTAGCGTTGGAATGAACACTATACCGCTAAGCCAAGAAAACAAGAATGAAATATCTTCAATTAATATAAATTGAATGATAAGACCACTGGAGATAATGAGACCCACGATAACACCTGAAATCCATGTTGCAAAAAACTTATACAATGGGGAACAACTCGAAATAATAATTTGATCCGTACCATAGTATTTTTCTCTCGTCATCATCTGTGACCAAATTGCAATTGGCCAAATTATAATAATAGGTAGCCATCCTTTTGATATATCTACCGGACATATCAATCCAAATGCTATAAGCCCAATCGCAATTACATACCACCAAATCGTAAACCCTTTTAACATAATCGATAGCTCCGCTTTAATTAAACGAAACATACTAATGCTCTTTGTTTTCGTTATAGAAGTGAATATAAAAGAGTTATGATTTTGTTCATTCACAGCGATTGTTTTCTTATTCCCTTCAACCTCTCTTACCTTTTCCTTTACTTTGGTAAATGTAAGAAATCTATTAAACACAAGGGACGTTAGCCAAATTAGTAACATCGCCATTCCAATCCAAACCAAACTTGTTACAAGCATTTCTGCATCCCAAGTCAATCCATCCCAGTGAAATGTTTTAATCTTTCCCTCTACCGGGTTATACCCGAATCCTCCACCATTTGTTTCTCTTAAAAATTCATATTCTCTCATTGCATCATGTATCATATCAGAACGAATGATTCCTAAACCAAATACATCTAAATAACGATTTGACATTTCAAACGACATAATCGCTAATAACACCCACAAGAAAAAGAACACAATATTGCCTACTACACCTTTTAGACCAGGAAACACATCAAAAAAAATTGTGAATGCCGCTAGAAGCAATAATGAAGGAAATACAATATAAAAGAGTGGATATAAATAACCACCTAATTGAAACGAAAGGTCTTCCCCACGTATAAATTGCATTACCATAAAAGCAATGATAAATACCGTCTCAATGACCACTAAAACAATAAAATTAGAAATCGTTTTACTAAAAATATATTGAAATTTACTTATAGGTGAAGCGGCAATCAATTGCCCTACTCCTAACTGTTGATCGTCTGAAATTTGACTTCTTAACATATAAAAACCAAGCAACCAAATAAATAAAGTAGAAGTCATTGCTCCCATACCACCAAGCCAATTTGAATTATATACTCCTCTAACTCCACCAAGATAAAATATTTCATAGCCTGCTGAAGCTGCTGGCACACAAGCATATCCCAAAAAAATCGTTAATCCAATTACAATTAGAAATGGATAACTTCTCATTTGTCTAATTAAATTGTTTTTAATGAAATAAAATAGATTATATACATTGTTCAATTTTATGCCCTCCTTTCGAAGAAACATAATATAAGTAAGCATCCTCAAGAGAGGCTGCGATTATATGTGCTTTAGCACTAGGCGCATTGCTGGAAACGATGCGTGCATGAATTCCATCACTCCGGTGAATCGCGCTGCTTACTATATATTTCTTTTGAACATGATGTAACTCAGAAGCTGGTATAACCCACTCCCATACTTTCCCTCTACATGCTTTAATAGTTGTTCAGGTCTCATATGAGCTAATACATTTCCTTTTGATAATAAAGCAATATCTGTCGCAATTGATTCAATATCCGTTACAATATGCGTCGATAAAATAACCATTCTATCCGTAGAAAGACTAGATAATAAATTTCTAAATCTAATTCTTTCTTCAGGATCCAATCCTACTGTCGGCTCATCTACAATCAATAATTTCGGATCATTTAATAGCGCCTGTGCAATTCCAACTCTTTGCCGCATTCCACCTGAATAGCCACCTAATAGTCGTTTCCGGTCATTCATTAAGTTCAGCGCTTCAAGCAATTCATTGATCCGCTTTTTTGAAGAGCTCATTGATAAACCTTTCATCGCTGCTATATACTCTAGAAATTCGACCGCGTTCATATTTGGATATACACCAAAGTCTTGCGGTAAATATCCGAGCTCTGAACGTAACAACTTCGGTTTCTTTTGAATATTTTCCCCATCCCATATCACACTACCATTCGTCGGTTGTTCAATTGTTGCTAACATACGCATAAGTGTAGACTTCCCCGCACCGTTCGGGCCTAAAAGTCCTAATACTCCTGGTTTTAAATGTAAACTACAATCATTCAATGCTATTTTCTCACCATATTTTTTTGTTACGTGGTCAATTATTAATTCCATCACGTTACCTCCTCACTTTATGAAACAAGTGTAAATTTTTATCACTTACGTTTTCTTATTTTCATTGTAGGTGGTGAAAGTAAAATCTAAGTAAAATCTAGGAAAAATTAGTTTAAAATATAAAACTAGTAAACATAATTTCTAAAGCTCAATTTATACATGCTCATAAAAAAAGATTCCGAAACAGATTATATGTAAATCCGTTTCAGAATCTTTTCTGGAACGAGGCAGCGAAATCGAATTTTGCTAGCCCCATCTTCTATCTTTTAAGTAAAAAACATGATTCCGTCTCTTTTATCTTTTCTCAAACACAATCAAACATGTACTATTCGGCAATGCTATTTGTTCACCATGTTCATCATACAATGTAACCTTTTGCGATAAATGTTCTATATAACCTTCTAGAAGGTACTGCTTGGCCTCAATTACTTTTACATTCTCTGAACCTACAACACTCTCTACAAAATCAATATATTCTTGAAGTGTGAATACACCAAATTGTTCTTGCACCTCATGTGGATACGCTTCTTCTCCCCACGTATACGTATATAAAAATTCCATTGCATCATTAACTGGCATTCTTACTCGATCCACATCTAATATATTCACCTTAATTTGTCGCCCTTGAAAATCACGTTGATAATTTTTTAAGAAAGGCATAGCGGTTTCATCATGAAAATGTAATTCACACCATTCTTTACTTTCTGTCTTTACTCCATCACGAATAATCCAACGTCCTCCAGAAGTCAATACTCGAAATACACTTCTCACTAGACGTTCCATTGTCGCAACATTAAATTTCTTACCATCTGTTTCTCCGTAAGAAAAAATCTCATGATTTACTGAACCACAATGAACTGTAGAAATACTTTCCGGATGGAATGTATCTGCAAGATGTAAAGCATCGCCTAGTGTAACTTCCCAGTTGTAGCCTTTTTCGTATTTATCACTTGTTAACTTCTCAATTACATTTCGTGATAAATCTATTCCAATAACCGATTTATTCGGATAAACCTCTTTAAATTTATTCATCATTACGCCCCCACCGGGACCAATTTCTACTATTGTATCTCCTACTACATATGGAAGAACCACAACTTTATCATCTACACTTCCATTCATATGCGAAAGATATTCTTCCTCATTTTCCAATCGATCAAACACATCCCGGCGTAAGCCAAATATTTCACATAACATCATGACAGCTTGTTCATAATGAGCATTATTTTCTTTTTTACAGGCTAAACAAAATTCGATGAGTGTTTTTCCAACCTCACTTGTTCCAAAACCAATTGTTAATACGTTTTCAGTTTCCTTTAATTCAGGATACATTTCTGATTGAGGAATTCGACTCATATTTAGCAATTCTACTATTGATACACTTCGCAATACTTTTTCAATTGCTCGTTTCGTATAAATATTTAAGTATTTATCTCCACCTCTCTCATAATACAATGCGTCCATAAGAGGCTGGAAACTGATATGATCTATATTCTTCTGAGTAATATGTTGGTAGGCTAATGCAAATACTTTCACGAATTCTTCAAAACTAAAATGAGTTAATGCTGCTTCTACATACCAAAGGTCATAATCAAATAAAACTGTAAACATTTCTTCTAACCTATCATTCATAATTGAATCATACTCTTGAACAAAATATGTATCGTTAGGTGAAGCATTCGTACGTAACCGCCGAATTCGCTGCTTTACACTATATTCAATCAGTTCTCCGCAAAGTATTTGTTCAATACGTTCATATACCTCTTCCTTCACTCTTATCCATAACTTATCAGATACCCCGGTAATAATACATTCATTTAAAACACGAAGCACTTCACGCAGTTCATCTTTTTGAATCACACCTCGCTGCCATAATCTTACCAGTTCATCATGAGAAGTCATGGATACTTCTCCTCGTAATACTTGCCCTATTAATCCATGCGTACGAATAAGTGTAAACGTTACATCATCATATGGAAAATAGCGTCTATAAATAAAAGCTGAATCTTCGTTATGTGCTAAAAACGACACTCCTAAATCCTCCCACTTCTTGCGTTGCGTTACAGAACCACACTTCGATACTTCACTCCAGCATAATACAGTTTCTACACGAGCACGAATACCGTATGAAGCATTCATTTTTTCTAAATGCCTTAGCGTCCGTTCCACATACTCTAATATACTTCGGTAATTCCTTTCTATACTCACCAATCCATATTCTTCCAATAAAAATCCTAGCCATATATTCGCTTCTTTCGTATACATGTTTCCATTTCGTACTTCTTCTATTGCATGTAAACTATGTAACATACTTTTCTCCCCCTTTTGGTTATCCAATAAACATTCTGTCAGAGACATATATATATTAAATGCGTAACCTGTATCCTAATAGCCGAACTACTACATACATGTTATTTCAAATTTTAGTCTATCACACAATTAGTTTTTATTTTTTTGATAATGTACAGCATTCCAATTTACGAAACATAAAAAACATCCAAAAATATCATGTGTCTCTTTTTTCTGCTTTATATACCACAGAAAAAGATATCTCTTGATATTTCGGATGTTTTTTGAAGAGTTTCATACCTCAAAACTAATAAAAAGATAGAGCTAATTTAAATCATGTTTGGTAAACTTATGAATCAACAGTCCCCGTTCAAAAAATAATTCGATGCATTCTTTATTAAAACAAGTGAATGTTTTCCTTCTTACACGCTTCACGCATTTCATCAGGCCATACAGAAGTTTGAACCTCACCGATATGCGCTTTACGTAAGAAGTACATGCACATTCTTGATTGCCCAATGCCACCACCAATTGTAAGCGGGAGCACGTCTTCTAAAATTCCTTTATGGAAATCGTAATCACGTTTGAAATCTTCGCCTTTCTTCGTTAACTGTTCATCAAGTGATTTACTATCAACGCGAATTCCCATTGATGATAATTCAAATGAAGATTGCAGTACTGGATGCCAGAATAAAATATCTCCGTTTAATTTCCAATCGTCATAGTCAGATGCGCGTCCATCATGCTTTTCACCAGAGCGAAGTGCATCGCCAATTCCGATAATAAAGACTGCACCATGCTCTTTCGCAATCGCGTGCTCACGATCTTTCGGCGTTAACTCTGGATATTTATCTTCTAATTCTTGAGATGTGATAAATACGATATCTTCCGGTAAATACTTCCCAAGGAACGGATATTTTTCAAACAAATGATCTTCTAAATCTTTGAATATTCCATAAATTGTACGTACTGTTTCTTGTAAGTAATCCACTGTACGCCATTCTTTTCGAACAATTTTTTCCCAATCCCATTGGTCAACGTAAATGGAATGCGTTGCATCAAGTTCCTCATCACGGCGAATCGCGTTCATGTTTGTATATAAACCTTCACCAGCTTCGTAACCATATTCATGTAGTGCAAATCGTTTCCATTTCGCTAGTGAATGAACAATTTCTAATTCTTCTCCTGAGTGAAGCATATCAAATTCAATTGGACGTTCTACACCGTTTAGGTGATCGTTTAAACCTGATTTTTTCGTTACGAATAATGGTGCAGATACGCGGAATAGTCCAAGACGTTTTGCTAATTGATCCTCAAAAAATGTTTTAACTTCCTTAATTGCGATTTGTGTCTCTCTTACTGTCATTAATGATTGATACATGTTGGTTTCCTCCTAAAATGTTTGGATGTAGTGGAAAGAAGCCAACAAAAAAAGCCCTTCTTTCCCAAAAAACTGGGACGAAAGGCTTTGGTTCCGCGGTACCACCCAAATTAGCAACAGAGGTTGCTCACTTATTCAGTACGGAGATTAGAGAAATCTCGATACTGTTCTTCTTGTAACGGCGAAGTTTCCGGCTAAGTCTACTTTCCTTTAAAGGATTTCGGTTAGCGACTCCAGGAGGTTCTTCATAACAGGCTTCGTATCAGGCTCACACCACCCCTGACTCGCTTTGACTACATCCTACTACTACTCGTCCTTTCATAGTCGTTTTGTTGTCACATCTCTGAAACATTTTATTAATGATTATTCTATACAAAAAAACAAGAAAGTCAACAAAAAGTTTGAAAATATTTTTCAATTCTTTATTTTACGGCTTTATTGATTGTTGTAAATAAAACATCTTTATAAAGTAAAACTTTAATTAGCGGTGGGGGCTTCATCCCCTACCTATCTCCTTTGCTTTTGCTGAATTTTGAGGTGTGAATCTTACCGTTCACGAATAGCGGGATAAAATTTATCGCTTCTTTTGTGGCTTCAATCCAAAAAATAATTTACTCAACGTAACCATCATGTATATGACAAGTAGTGTAATTGTCCGAAAAACAGAATCCATTGTATTTCTCATAAATTTCATTTTCTTTATAATTTTTATCATATGTAATAACATTCTACAATTCGAATAAATCTATACAAATTTCGATAATGATTTCATAATGCATCAAATTACTTCCCATTTTATGATATACTAGAGCATTCAGTTGTTTGTTCTGATCAGCAACTGTTAGGAACAAACATAGTCATGGATCGAGATTATATTTCAAAGACATTGACTACTATCAAAGTAGATTTTCTATAATAATAACGGAGTGATTATATGAGTAAAACGAAAGCTAAAGCTAAGAAGGGGACAGGTCAAGGAACAGGAAGTAAAGGCTGGAACCGCTGGCAATCTAGCGCTAAGAAAAAGAAAAATGCGAAACCTTATAAAAGTAAAGGTACAAAAAATAGTTAACAAAAATATATGATCCACTTACTTTGCTCG
The DNA here is from genome assembly GCF_000161455.1 of Bacillus pseudomycoides DSM 12442. Classification (GTDB taxonomy): domain Bacteria; phylum Bacillota; class Bacilli; order Bacillales; family Bacillaceae_G; genus Bacillus_A; species Bacillus_A pseudomycoides. The sequence continues at coordinate 1,577,186 of NZ_CM000745.1, read as the reverse complement.
AAAAAGAATGTAATTATTACGTTCATAATGAAAAAAGCTATTCTTTGGCATTTACGAAAGAATAGCTTTTATTTCCTTAAAATCCTCTAATATTTACGATGTTAAATCATAAGAATCTCTCTAATTTCTTCCTCCGTAATCGAAGATAGCTTCTCCTGACCTGGCTCAATCACTTCTGCAATTAAATTCTTCTTGCTCTCTTGCAACTCATTCATTTTTTCTTCAATCGTGCCATGCGCTACTAATTTGATCACTTGTACAGTATTCTTTTGTCCCATTCGATAAGCACGGTCTGCCGCTTGCTGTTCGACTGCAGGATTCCACCATAAATCGTACAATATAACGGTATCCGCTCCTGTTAAATTGAGACCAGTACCACCAGCCCTTAAAGAAATAAGGAACAAATCCCCCTCTCCTTCGTTAAACCGATTGCATAACTCTATACGTTCACACGCCGGAGTATTCCCATCTAAATAAAAATACGGGACAGCTTGACGGTTTAACTCCCGTCCAATGATGGAAAGCATCTTCGTGAATTGTGAAAATATAAGAATTCTCTTCCCTGTACTTCTGCACTCCTCCACAATTTCTAGAAGCTGTTCAAATTTAGCTGAACTCCCCCTATAGTCATCGACAAACAAACCTGGGTGACAACAAATCTGCCGAAGTCTCGTCAAACCAGCCAAAATTCTAATTTTGTTTTTACGCAATGTATCTTTGTTTAAATGCTTTAATGTTTCTTCTCTCAACTTTGCTAAATAAGCTGCATAAAGCTTTTTTTGATCTGGTAGTAGTTCAGATGATTGTAAGTGCTCTATTTTCTCTGGTAATTCTTTCAAGACTTCTTCTTTTAAACGACGTAACACGAACGGCTTCACCCGTTTTGCAATGTTTTCACGCCTCAAGTCTCCAAACTCTTTTCTTCCTGGAAGCAATTCCGGGAATACTACATAGAAAATAGACCAAAGTTCCTCTAATGAATTCTCTACAGGAGTTCCAGTCAGTGCAAAACGATACTCTGCTTGAATCGCTTTCACTGCTTTTGCAGTTTGCGTCGTATGATTTTTAAATGCTTGTGCTTCATCAAGAAATAACGTATGGAATGGCTGTGCATATAACTTTACATCTCTTCGTAACAAAGGATACGACGTAATAATAACGTCAAACTTTGTAGCATCTTTTAAAATATTTCGGCGTTCTGTTTGATTTCCATCCACAATAATAGCTCGAATATCTGGAGCAAATTTCTTTAATTCACTTAGCCAGTTATAAACTAAAGAAGACGGCGATACGACTAATACAGGTAGCTTCTTCTCTCGAATTTCAGGCAAAATAGAAGCGATAAAAGTAATGCTTTGCAGCGTTTTACCAAGTCCCATATCATCTGCTAATATGCCACCAAAACGATAATATGCGAGTGTCTTCATCCATTCAAATCCATATTTTTGATATTCCCTAAGGACTGTAGCTAAGCTATCTGGTACAGTAAACTTTAGATTTTTAGGGCTTTGAATGTTTTCTACCAACTCTTGAACAGATTGATCTACACTCAAAACATTTCCTTCTTGAAGTGAACTCATCCATTTTACACTGCGCACGAGCGGTACATTCACTTCTTCTCCTTTTAGAATTTCTTTGCGAATACCCGATTCCTTTATAAACTGGTTAATCTCATTAAACTCCTCGCTCTCTAGGGATAGCAAGGAACCGTTCGCTAATCGATAATATTTACGTTTCTCCTCAAGTGCTGCTAATACACCTTTAATCTCAGCTTCCGGAATTCCTTTTATATCAAAACTGAATGATAACCAATCCATTCGCTCTTTCCGCCTTACCCTTATGAGAGGTGCACTGTTTCCTCTATGAATGCGCAACTTAATAGCTGTAGTCGCATAAATCTCCAGTAAACCTTTCAATTTCGGAACAACGTGATATAAAAAATTATATTCCGCTTCCTCATTATGCATAAAATAACCGCCTTCTGTTTTCGCGAAGGCACTCTCATTCATAATTTCTAAAATTTCTTGTTCTTTTTTCTCCTCCCGATTGAAAACTGAAGGTTGTCCATCCTCTTCTAACGGATTGATAACAACATTTCCATATTGGAATTCTAGTCCTGCCAGTAACCGATCCTTGACCCGATCTAAAAACAATTTGGCTTTGAGAAGTGTTTTTTCAATGCGTTCCGATACAACCTCATCAATCCGAACGTTACCAAGCTTCATTAAACCTGGTACTACTTTCGCTACGAAATGTTCCATTTTCTCAATTGAAATATGAAATTGATTACTTCTAGAACGATTCATCATTCTCTTTAATTCAATAAGCCGATTACAATCCTCCACGTTTAAACGATATAGCTTCCCTCCAAAAAGAGCATAACTATATGTATCCATTACTTGAACTTGTTGTAACCCACTAATCTCAAGTATATATCCCCCATTTACACCTTTATTGAACTCAAAATTTATAGGTAATAATCCTTTTGAGACATGTACACCATGAAATGATTTTCCATCATGCTCAACCGTTACAAATGAAGTAGCGGAAAGCAGTGAAAGCATATAATCCCAGGACGCAGGTGGAATTAAAATCATACTTTCATCTTGTTTAGCGTTTATTTGCAACGATTCTACATACATTTTTTCATTTCGGTAAATTTGAATCAGTTGTTGAATAACAGCATCCGTTTCCGGCTGAAAACTATAAGCATCTGACGTGTAAGTAAAATTATTTGAACATATGAAAGGCTCTCTTTGTTCCACTCTATTAAGAAACTCTCTAAGCTTATATACAGTGTATAACTTCTCTAACTTTACCTGAATACCAAACAGCGTCCCCCCGTTTTTAGAAGATACTGGAATACAAAAGAATTCCACATCAAGTATTTTTCGTGTATCAAATCGGTGCTGCTTACTTTTAGGTCGCAGTGGCTTTTCATCAAATAAATCCAACATACCACTCGCTAGTTGAGCATCTTTAGAGTTCATGGGATCTTTTTTTGAATTAACTTCTAACGATTGTCCACTTTGTTGAAAATTATTTATATATAGTAATACAGCTGCAATATGTTGACAATATGTATGAAAAGAAGCAAGTGAAGGACAACTGCATTCCCCAACAATATCACCATTATGAGCGGTTTCTATCTTGACATAGAAATCTCCGTTCCCCTTTACTGTTGCCTCGCAAATATTTCTCTGAGTATCGTAATTAGTAATATCAACCTTGTCTGTCTTATAATAGGCCTCACCCTTTTTATATGAGGTTTCTCCACATAATCGTTTAATTATTGTTTTATTTAATGTAAAGCTCATTATTTTGACCCTTCCCTAAAAATAAAAAATTTATCTTTCTTAACGTTATATAAAAAAAACATTAGAATACAAACATTTCTAATGTTTTTTATCTACTCTTATACAACATTTTACATGTATACACAGTAATATCAAACAGCAATTACTTAAAACAGTCCGTTTAAACTTCAATTATTATAGGAAGAATCATTGGTTTTCTTTTTGTATGTGAGTATACAAACTGTCCAAGTACTTCTCTTATTTCTTTCTTAAGAACATTCCATTGACTAACATTTTCTTTTTGTAAATTGTTAATGGTTGTTACAACCAATTGGTTAATCCTCTGCAAAAATTCTTCCGAATCACGAACATATACAAATCCACGAGAAATCATATCCGGACCAGAAATAATTTTCCCTTCTGTTTTACTAAGTGTGATAACTATAACAAGCATACCATCTTCAGAAAGCTGTTTACGATCGCGTAAGATTGCGTTTCCAACATCTCCAATACCCAATCCATCTACGTATATATTTCCTGCAGGTATTCGTCTGGATTTCCAAGCGACTTGATTCTTTATATCAACAACATCACCATTACTAATAACATAAATATTCTCTTTCTTAACACCAACGGACTCTGCTAATAGACTATGATGATGTAACATTCTAAATTCACCATGAATAGGAATGAAATATTTAGGTTTCATTAAAGTAAGCATTAATTTTAATTCTTCTTGATAGGCATGTCCAGAAACATGCATTCCCGTTGAACTGCCCGATCCATAAATAACATTGGCTCCCAATAAAAATAAATTATCTATAATACGTGAAACATTACGTTCATTTCCTGGGATAGGAGTTGCGGCTAAAATGACAGTATCTTCAGATAGGATATCTACCTGTCGATAGTTTCCACTGGCTAAACGGGATAAAGCAGCCATAGGTTCACCTTGACTTCCAGTACAAAGAATAGCTACCCTTTCTGGGTCCATTTGATTGATCTCATTTGCTTCTATTAACATTCCCTCAGGAATATTCAAATAACCTTGTTCTAAAGCAACAGACACTACATTAACCATACTCCTCCCAAGCAAAGCAAGCTTTCTATTCGTTTTTATAGCCGCATCTACCACTTGCTGTACGCGATTAACATTAGAAGCAAATGTAGAAACAATGACTTTTCTACGAGCTTTGATGAACGCTTCTTCAATGCGCTCACCTACAGATCGTTCTGATGGAGTAAATCCAGGGCGTTCTGCATTCGTACTTTCAGAGAGCAGAGCTAAAACGCCACCACTTCCGATTTTAGCCATTTTATGAATATCTGGGTATTGATTATTTACAGGAGTCAAATCAAATTTGAAGTCGCCTGTATGTACTACAGTACCTTCTGGTGTATAAAAAGCAATACCAAGGCAGTCAGGAATACTGTGATTCGTTTTAAAAAACGTCAAGCTTATTGAACCAAATTCAATAACCGATTCAGAATCAATAACAAATAATTGCGTTAAATTTTGAAGCCCATGTTCTTTTAATTTAATTCCAATTAAACCGATTGTTAATTTTGTTGCATAAATTGGTACATTCAATTGTTTTAATAGATACGGGATACCGCCAATATGATCTTCGTGTCCATGTGTAACAACTAAACCGCGAATTTTATCCTTATTTTCTTGCAAGTATGTAGTATCCGGGATAATCAGATCAATTCCTAATAAACTTTCATCTGGAAACTTAGAACCGCAATCAATTACCACAATATCATTTGAATATTGTATAGCATACATATTTTTCCCTATTTCATTTACTCCACCTAAAGCAAAAATGGATAGTGCATTTTCTACTGTGCTCAAAGTTAATCCCCCTTTGGGAAAACATTCAAATATATTCGAAGAAATATGGAATTCTTTTTTATGATTAACCTATCTAACTAAAGATTATTCTGATTTATAGCCGAATAAATATTTTTTCATATTTACATGAAAAGAATGGTTTTACATGAAGATGAAGATTTACGTCCGTCATCTAACATACATCATCGTGATAAATATGCTATGGAGTTTTCAGATGAATATGTGGATCACTCTAAGATACAAAAAGTGCATTCACCTGGAAAAGTGGAAGATACGAATGATAAAATAAATAATAGAAAAGGTGGCTTTTGCCATTCCAAAAAAGACATACTCTAATTATATTTTTAAAAGGATAGCTAAGGCATAATTATTTTCTTCCTTGGCTATCCTTCTCTTATATGAGATCCCCCCCCCTTTAATTGCTTCATATCCAAACCCAACTAAAACAATTCCCGCAAAAATAGAAATCCATTTCATCATACGGTTATTTACAAATCTTCTTCCAAAATGAATAGAAGTCGCCATAAATAAGTCCCAAATCATAATCCCAACAAATATTGTAATGCTGTACAATAACGCTTGTTCTTTGCCTACTGCACCAATCGCACTTGTTAAGACAGCTCCGTAAATGCCAATCCAAAATATAATATTAAGTGGATTAGAAATTGCAATTAAAAATCCTGAAGCAAATGATTTCATTGGGTGTTCTCTTTCTCCATTCCCTTTACTCTCCACCTGCTTAGAAGCATCTTTTATACTTTCATATCCAAGATATAGTAGCGTAAAAAAGCCAAATATCCAAATGATTAACTTCGCACCAGGTGTTGTTAAATAGACAGAAACACCAAAATAAATTTATATTCAATTACACCCTTTTATTACTATTAAATGGATAATATTCAAAATTTTAATCATAGAAAAAAGGACGCTCATTTGTAAGCATCCTCTTTTCTATTCTACCTCCATCAACCTTTTCGCCTCAAAATACAACACTTGAATAAACTTCTTCGTATTAATTCTCGTATGCCCGGAAGTTGCTAGTTCTTCCTTCGTCATTTCTGTCATACGTTTACGAACAATGGTAAAATCAAAAAATTTCGGAGCGTAGCTTTCAAATTTAGGGTTTGAAAAATCAGTTAAACCCAGAGAGGCCAAATGATTTAATGACTGATAAATCGCTCGGCGCACCCTTTGTTCTGAAGCTTTTCTTTCTTTATCAATTTCCGTTTCTGAGGCTGCACCACCTAATTTTTTGACCGTAATATAGTGAAAAATATCTTTCAATGCTGGAAAACCATATTCAAATGTTTTTTCCTTTTCTTGTCCCAATAAATATTCCAACATACTAAGTAAATCTTTACTTCCATTCTCTCCAGCAATACCAAGTTCTGATAATAAATAGCGACCTGAGTCCATTATCTTCTTCTCTTCTAGCAACGGTTCATTTCGCACCTGCGGTTGTTCCCATTGAAAGACGTTATTCAGTGATTTTTGAATATCTTGTATAGATCGCTCCAGACGAATACGATCCATCACTTTTCGCACAACAGATACAACCTCAATTTTATTTAATGGTTTTGTAATATAATATTCAACACCTAGAGAATACGCTTCTCCAATTAATTGTTTCGACTCAACTTGAGAAATCATAATTATTTTTCCTGTAAACGACGGTGCAATATGACGTACTGTTTCAATGCCATCGCGAATTGGCATTAATAAATCAATAAATAAAATATCTACCTTTTTAAAATTCAACTGATCTACTTCAACAAAAGCACCATCTTCCGCTTCTCCCACTACTTCTCCAAGATCACCATCTTCAATAATTTGTGATAGCATAGAGCGGAATACTTCATCATCATCTACGATATAATAAAACACTCTATTCCCCCTCTCGCGTTAAACTAGACTCTGGTAAACGGACAATAAACTTGCATCCTCTGCCGCTCTCCCTGCATTGCAGATTCACTTCTCCCCCAAGTTCTGTAACCATCTCTTTTATATAAGAAAGACCAATTCCTGTAGATGGTGTACCTGTTTGATCATACTTCGACGTAAAACCTGGTTTAAATACGAGTTTTTTATATTTTGGTGAAATACCGGGACCATCATCTATTACTTCAAACATTATATTTCTTTCTTGTTTATATGTCTTTATTATAATTGTACCAGTGTTCTCAATTGCTTCAACAGCATTTGCCACTAAATTATTTAATATCGACAATACAGTATAAACATGATATTCCTCATGCTCACCTTCTATGTTTTTAGAAAATGTTATCTCTTTCCCTAATAGCTGGGCGTACTTCTCATTTATCCTGACAATCATTTCTGTCAACTCATGACCTTCTATGTATTCAGAAAGATTTTTATCTAATAAAAGCTTTGATAACCCCGCAAAAATTCTTTGATTGTCTTTTTTTATTTCGTGTACTTCCCCAGCAATTTTTAATACTTTTTTACTATGTATTTCTATGCCACCTGCATCATTACTAGCTTGTAAATTTCGATATAATTGATATGCTTCTTGTGTAATTAATTCTGCATTTTGAAGTGTCTTTTTTAAATGAACAGATTCCACATATAAGTTAGAAAGATGCATTAACATTTTTTCATTTTCTTTCCGGACTTGTGCTTCCTTTAATTTCGTTTCATATAGACTCATCATATTTAAGAAACCAAGGGCAAAGAAGCTTCGAAAAACAGCGATAATAATCAATTTATTTATTTCAGAAATCGTAATTGTTGTACCAAGCACTAAAACATGATAAAAAGTAAGTTCTGACATACTTGCTATAATCTCAATTGTAATCCCAAGGCACCCTATTATAAATGGTTTCTGATGAAATTTATTCACTCTACATAATGAAAAAAGACTTCCATACACAAAATAATAAAAGAACACTGGATAACGCAAATAAAAAGAATCAGTTATATGAAAAGACCCTTGTAGCATCCAATCAAGACAAATCCGAACTCCTACCACCGATAACCCGACGAATACACCGGCTACTGCCGCTGGTATTTTACGTAAAAATAACAATAAAAAGAAAAAGATTGGCGTCCCAAAACTTACACGAAAGGTATCATTAAACGGATGAAAATTTAATTCTCCGGCAATTGGAACAATTAATATTAAAATAATTAAAAGGGACATATCTTTCTTCCACAATTGATTCCAATTCAAAGATGCCACTTCCTATTTATGAAATATATTTTTCAAAAATTGAACAAGGAAAGCCCGCTTATAATATAAACGGGCTTTATTTCTATATTGTTACCTGTTTAGCTGCTTTTACTTGGCGATATTCAGGTTGCCACATTGCCTCTTTAACAGCTTCTCTGATATCGTTATCACTGAATTCCTCACGAGTAACCCCTTCAGCAACTGCTGCTTTAGCTACTTCAATTGCTACTATCTCTGAGATGTTACGTAGTTCTTCTACCTCCGGAAGAATAGGTGCTCCTGGTTGACTTGTATCTACCATGCTTGCCACTGCTTCTGCTGCTGCTGCAAACATACCATCTGTCATTACACTCGCACGAACAACAATTGTTCCAAGACCAAGCCCTGGGAAGATAAGCGCATTATTTGATTGTCCGATTACATACGTAACACCATCATATGTAACTGGCTCAAATGGGCTTCCAGTTGCCACAAGTGCCCGTCCTTCTGTCCAATGTATTAAATCTACCGGTTTTGCTTCTGCAAGCGGTGTTGGATTCGACATTGGTAAAATAATTGGTCGTTCTACATGAGAAGCCATTTCTTTTACAATTTCTTCTGTAAATGCACCAGCTACTGTTGATGTACCAATTAAAATTGTTGGTTGTACATGTTTCACAACTTCTGCAAGCCCAACCGTTTCACTTTGCTTCCATTCGTTCACTTCAGATTCCATACGTGTATATGGGAGTTGGAAATCAAGAAGACCTTCCATATTATCTGTAAGTAAACCATTACGGTCAATACACCAGAAGCGCTCGTTTGCTTCTTTCTCTGATAGCCCAGCACGAACCATCGCATCTCGCACTTGATCAGCGATTCCAATTCCAGCTGTACCAGCTCCAAAGACAACAACTCGGTGTTCACAAAGTGGGACACCTGAAGTTTTCACTGCTGATAATACAGCTGCAAGTGAAACTGCACCAGTTCCTTGAATATCATCATTAAATGTACATACATGATCACGATATTTGTCTAAAATTTTACGTGCATTGCGTGAGCTAAAGTCTTCCCAGTGCAACAATGCTTTTGGAAACTTGTTACATACAGCTTTTACAAATGTATCGATAAATGTATCATAGGCCTCGCCAGTTATACGAGGATGACGGTTTCCAATATAAAACGGATTACTTAAAAGATCCTCACGGTTCGTACCAACATCTAAAATAACAGGTAATACACGACTAGGATCGATTCCAACTGCTGCTGTATAAACTGCTAACTTCCCAATAGCAATATTAATACCACCAACACCCCAGTCACCAATTCCTAATATTCCTTCACCATCTGTTACAACAACTAAATCAATATTTTCAGCTGTTGCACCAATGTTAGAAAACGCTTCTTCTATGCCAGAAGGATCATTTATGGATAAATACACTCCACGTGGTTTACGATACTCATGACTATATCTTTGAATGGCTACACCAACAGTTGGCGTGTACACAATTGGAAGCATCTCACGTAAATGATCTGTAAGTAAACGATAAAATAACACTTCATTACGATCATGGAGTGCTGTTAAATATACGTTTTTTAATAAATCGTCTGGCTGTGAACAAAACTGTTCATACGCACGGCGTGCTTGTTCATCCAATGTTAATACCGCAGGTGGTAATAACCCTTTTAGCCCTAGTTCTTCTCTTTCTTCTTCTGTAAAAGCAACCCCTTTATTTAAAAGTGGTGTAGCTAATACTTCTACTCCTCTTAATGTCGTTTCTAATACACCATTAGAGGTAACTGTAAATTTACTCATACCATCCCTACCTTTATTTATATATGCCATTTCTATATTGTAAACAAAAAAGAGGGGAATGTCCCCTCCTCTTTTAATTTTTCTTTAAAAGAGTTGCTCCCGCAATCCCCGGATGTGTCATTTCATATGGATCTAAAATTAAATCTAACTCTTCTTGTGACAGCACACCATTTTTTAAGCAAAGCTCCCTAACAGATTGCCCTGTCGCAATTGCTTCTTTAGCAACGCGAGCCGCTGCTTCATAACCAATATGTGGATTCACTGCCGTAATAATTCCTACACTTTTCTCAACATATTCTTTCAAGTGTCCTTCATTTGCTTCAATTCCTTTTAGACAATTATCTGTAAAGGCACGGAAACCGTTATTCATAATACTAATCGATTGAAGTAAGTTGAAAACAAGTACTGGCTCCATAACGTTTAGCTCTAATTGACCCGCCTCTGACGCAAGACAAATCGTATGATCATTACCGATTACTTGGAACGCGATTTGATTAATCACTTCTGGCATAACAGGGTTTACTTTCCCTGGCATAATAGATGAACCTGGTTGACGAGCTGGAAGCATAATTTCTGCAAGTCCAACACGTGGACCAGATGCCATTAAGCGTAAATCATTCGCGATTTTGGACATGTTCATCATACATACTTTCAGTGCAGCTGATACTTCCGTATATGCATCTGTATTTTGCGTTGCATCTACTAAATCTTCCGCTCCAACAAGAGGTAGTTCACTAATTGAAGCTAAATGTTTTACCACCGCTTCAATATACTCAGGATCCGCATTTAATCCTGTACCAACTGCTGTTGCTCCCATATTTACTTCATATAAATGTTGACGGGATTGCTGAATTCGTTTCATATCACGCCCAATTACACGAGCATATGCTTTAAATTCTTGTCCAAGACGAATTGGTACAGCATCTTGTAAATGTGTGCGCCCCATTTTAATCACATGGTCAAATTGCTCTGCTTTTAATTCGAATACATCATGCATATAGCCCATTGTTTGTAGTAACACTTCTAGTGCATTTAATGTCGCAATATGAATTGCTGTTGGAAATGCATCATTTGTTGATTGTGCCATATTCACGTGGCTATTTGGACTAATATAATGATAGTCTCCCTTTTCCATTTCTAATAATTCAAGGGCACGATTGGCAATGACTTCATTCGCATTCATATTCATAGAAGTTCCTGCTCCGCCTTGAATCGGATCCACGATAAAATGATCATGCCATTTCCCTTCAAGAATCTCTTGTGCTGCTTCGGCAATTGCGCCACCTTTTTTCAGTTCCAATCTTCCTACATCAGTGTTCGCCAGCGCGGCTGCTTTTTTTACAATTGCTAAAGCTTTAATTAAACCTTCATGGATTTTATACCCTGTAATTGGAAAGTTTTCTACAGCACGCATCGTTTGAACTCCATAATAAGCATGCGTTGGCACTTCTTTTTCACCTAAAAAATCTTTTTCAATTCGTACATTTTTTGTAGTTTCAGTTAATGTTGCCACTATTACTCACTCCTCATCTATTTCTTATGCTGCTTCTGTTTGTTTGACTGTTTCTACATATTGTTTCGCTTTCTCATGATCAAATTCGCCTTCCCACTTCGACATCACGATGGCCGCTAATGCATTCCCTAATACATTGACAGATGAGCGAATCATATCTAAAATGCGGTCGATACCAGCAATTAACGCGATACCTTCTAACGGTAATCCCATTGAACCTAATGTTGCTAATACAACAACAAATGAAGCACCTGGAACTCCTGCCATTCCTTTTGACGTCAGCATGAGAACAAATAACAATGTAATCTGCTGCGTTAATGGCATGTGCACTCCATACATTTGAGCGACGAACAATGCTGCTAATGCTTGGTAAATAGCCGAACCAGTTAAATTAAATGTATACCCTGTTGGAATAACGAAAGAAGCAACTGCCTTCGGACAACCGAACTCTTCCATTTTTCTCATTATATTAGGTAAAACAGCTTCTGAACTTGCTGTTGTAAACGAAAGAATAAGTTCTTCTTTTAAAACTTTCATTAATGTAAAAATGTTTATCCCTACCATTCGTGCATTAATACCTAATACAACAATAACAAATAGTATAACAGTTACATACACAGCTAGCACTAATTTTCCTAAAGGAAGTAGTGTTGCCACACCAAATTTTGCAACCGTAACAGCAATCAGTGCAAATACACCAAATGGCGCAAACTTCATAACCTGATTTGTAACCCAAAACATCGCTTCGAGCACACCTTCAAAGAAATTAAACACCGGTTTTCCTTTTTCCCCAATTGCTGCAACTCCTAAACCAAATAACACAGAGAAGAAAATAATCGGTAATAAGTCTCCTTGTGCAATTGATTCAAATACGTTCTTTGGTACGATGTGAACAATCGTTTCTGCAAAACCTTTTTTCTCTGTTGCATCAGCCGTCTGTTTATATGATGAAATATCACTTTGCTGTAAGTTATTCATATCAACACCCGTTCCTGGATGGAACACGTTTGCTGCGATTAATCCCATTAAGATCGCGATTGTTGTGATAATTTCAAAATAGAGAATCGTCTTACCGCCTAATTTTCCGAGCTTTTTCATATCCCCTACACCAGCTACTGCAACAATCAGCGCTGAAATAACGATCGGTACTACAATCATTTTAATTAAATGGATAAATATATCCCCAATTGGTGTGATATAAGAAATTGCTGTTTTATTGCCATAAAAGATTGCCCCTACTACAATCCCTAAGACAAGTGCAACAAAAATCTGTGTTGCTAATCCGAATTTTTTCATATATTTTCATCCCTTCATGCGAACGCTTTCAATTTGTATTTACAAAAGCTTACTCACATAATATAGGCGAACCTACAAAATCAGACAAAAAACTACAGATTCGTCACAAAAAATTTGAATTTTTTTCTTTAAATATTCATTGACACCCTTTGAAGATAAAAAAATGAAAATAACATTGATAAAACACCAAATTATTTTATATAATCTGAAAAGTAAGTTTATTTGAACGTAAATGAGATGAAAAGGAGTTGATATTATGAAGAATCATACAAAAGATCTCATTATAGCTCTTCCTTTTTCTATTTCATTTTCTCGTAAAGGAGCAAAGGCATTCGCCTCTGCTCCTTTTTTATTGCCATATGTATAGGAGGGAAAATCCATGAAACCATACAAACGTGTTCTAATTAAATTAAGTGGTGGTGCTTTAGCTGATCAAGATGGAAATAGTTTCGGTTCCAAACGTTTAGAACATATCGCAACGGAGATTTTATCAATCGTCGATTTAGGTATTGAAGTTTCTCTTGTCGTTGGTGGAGGAAACATTTTCAGAGGAAACTTAGCTGAAGAATGGGGGATTGATCGCGTTGAAGCAGACAATATAGGGACATTAGGTACAATTATTAATAGTCTCATGCTGCGCGGTGTATTAACAAGTAAGACAGATAAAGAAGTACGCGTTATGACATCTATCCCCTTTACAGCCGTGGCAGAACCCTACATCCGTTTACGGGCTGTTCATCATTTAGATAAAGGGTATATCGTTATCTTTGGCGGCGGGAATGGGCAACCGTTCGTTACGACAGATTATCCGAGTGTCCAGCGAGCAATCGAAATGAATAGCGATGCCATTTTAGTTGCAAAACAAGGTGTAGACGGTGTTTTTACAAGTGACCCAAAACGAAATAAATCAGCAAAAATGTATCGTCATTTAAATTATAATGATGTCGTTCGAAACAATATAAAAGTGATGGATCAATCAGCCTTATTACTTGCTCGCGACTACCATTTACCAGCTCATATCTTTAATTTTGATGAACCTGGAGTTATGAAAAAAATATGCTTAGGTGAGCATATTGGCACATTAATTAATCATGAGTTAACGGAACTCGTAGAAGAAAAGTGACTTTTTCTAGAGTAAAAAAACTGCAACTTTGACTTTAAAAATAGGTGCGGTATTTTCCGCACCTTACTCTTTCTAAAAAAGTAGTATCATAACAATATAAAAAAACTGTGCCCCAATTATACACAATTCATGAAACGCCCTTCCAATAACTGTTATCAGTATCACTGTTACAATCACAAACTCTTAAATAAAACCTTCGGTGCTTCAATATCATTATTAATTAAAACTACCTCTGCACATTCCTTCGGTCCATGCTCTTCTATATACATATGACAAGCAGCGTGATACCTTTGTAAAAACATTCTCTCTGCCTTTTCTTTATTCCAAAAGTTTTTTGCTTCTCGACTCGAACCACGTTCTCTCGCAATTTCAAAATCCGTTTCTACGAATATTTTATAATCAAATAAATGTTGCAACTCTTTTTTTAATAAAAGAGTACCATCAATTATAAATACCATGTCTTTTGAAGCAAGTATGGGATCTGGTTCAATATACATATCCGTTTCTAAATCATGTGATCTCATATCATATCGCATATCACCACCAGGCCCTAACGGAATCAATAACCGCTCAGCAAATGCCTTATAATCATGAGCATCTTCATAATATCCTTTAGCCGATTCCTTACCTTGTGAATATCTAACTATTCTTGGATTATGGAAATTATCTATACTTGTTCGAACAGCTTTTCCTCCCTGCAAATGAATTTCTTTCTGTAACTCATTTGCAAATGTTGTTTTCCCAGAAGCTGTTATACCACTAACACCGACTCTTAAGGGATGATCTAATTTAACCATGAATATACGCTCTACAATCTCACGAATAATAGTTTGACGATTCAATTCCATCCTCCTCAACCATCTTTGTTTATCCTTCAAAAGATATTTTGATGAAAAAATACGTTTCGAGTATGAAATTTCATACAATTTATTCTCGCTTTTTAATTGTTATATGGTTTGAACAATTAAAATAACACTCTGAATGGTATTACTTTCAACACATTCACAATAGATGTTTTAAAAAACAATAACCAGAATATTAGGATATTTATGTTAAAATAAGTATATTGAGATGATGAAGATACGTATTCAAGAAAAAGTAATTCATTTTATATTCTAAATCATTTCACAAAAATTGCAGGAGGAGAAATTAATGAATTTACATATTACGAAAGAATTAAATGGAACTGATAAAAACAACGTTAACAATCGGCTTTATGAATATAATTTAAAGTATTTCCCAGTGGATTTAAGAGGTAGATACCAAGAGATTAATTTATTTCTTAAGGATGAAAACAGCAAGGTTCGCGGAGGAATATTAGGTGAAATTTGCTGGAATTGGTTAGAGATTCATACTTTTATAATTGATGAAGACATACGCAAACTAGGTTATGGGACTAAACTTTTATTAGAAATCGAACAAATAGCTTTAGAAAAGAATTGTGATTTCATAAAAGTGGATACTTTAAGCTTTCAAGCATTAGACTTTTATAAAAAGCACGGTTATCAAGAATTTGGTGTCCTTGATAATGTCGGCAGAGACTATAAACATTACTATTTAAAAAAAGACTTATAGATCATTTAATTTTTGAAAACTTGGATTGAAAACACTACAATGAAAATTAAAATGCTCAGAGAATAAACTCTAAGCATTTTAATTTTCATTTATATGATTCCTATAAATAATAATTAACCAACCATGCTATTTTTTCTTTACACTTCTCTAAAAATGATAAATTTGCAAAGAATGATGAAGTTATCTCCTTTGAATCTTGAAAATCTTGTGTTAACGCTTGATTTATTTGTTGAATCATCGGGCCACCATATACATAAAAATCCATCTCATCATTAATATGAAAACTACGCGAAGTGAAATTTGTTGTACCAATCACAGTTGTTTCGTTGTCGAGTATCATTGCTTTCCCATGAAACATCCCCTTTTTATATCCATATACAGTGATTCCATTTTCAATTGACTGACGAATATATGGGTAGGCTGCTTCTTTAATAAGCGGAACGTCCGGTTTGTAAGACCAAAGTATTTTTACCGATACTCCCCGCTTTCGTGCCTGAATTAAAGCATTCATAAGTTCTTTATCTGTCGGTATAAAATAGGGCGTGGCAATCACGATAGAACGCTTTGCTTCTTTTATTAATTCCATATACTTCGTAACAACTTTATG
This sequence comes from Bacillus pseudomycoides DSM 12442, assembly GCF_000161455.1. GTDB lineage: Bacteria > Bacillota > Bacilli > Bacillales > Bacillaceae_G > Bacillus_A > Bacillus_A pseudomycoides. The sequence continues at coordinate 1,560,936 of NZ_CM000745.1, read as the reverse complement.
TCCATTATAACTAGACATAGTGTGTAACGTCTTTCCTTTAATAGTAGATTGAGCTGTTCTTGCAATTTCCTCTGAAGTATCCCGTTTCCAATCTAACGCAAACTGCTCCTCTAAATCCGTTACCCCTTCTCCCTGCAATCGCACATGATAATCTCGCCAATATCCAAAGCGCTTATCTTTCCCTAAGTATTCATTACCTATATTAAAACCACCACTATACCCTATTTTCCCATCTATCGTTGTAATACGGCGATGATTACGATGATGGAGCGAATAAAAAAAGAATGGGAACTCCGGTTTCCTGCTGTATGTAAAATGAACACCACTTGCCTGCAATTCATTTTTATATTTTCTTTCAAAAGATAAATCATTAATCCAATCAACCGATAAGTATACTTGTACCCCTTCTTCTGCTTTTTCCTTTAACAAATTTAAGAAAGTATGGCTACTTTTATCATTCGAAATGATATAGAAATACGTGAAGATAGAATCTTTCGCTTCTTTTATATCGGAAAAAAGCTGATGATATAGCGTTTTTCCCTCTACATATAATTGAAAATCACTATAACGAGGAGCATACTCTTTCCGTTGGTTTTTATCAGCTTCCACTTTCCTTCCTAGCGTTACATCAATATGCATCCAAACAACTAGAAAAATCACTACACTAATGATAATAGAAATAATACGTAATATCTTTTTTGCCATGTCAGTCCCCTTTAGCTTAGACTCACTTTCATTACATAGTGTTCAACAAAATCTAATTTTAATGCTCAATAAAAAGGAGGACGCTATGAAAAACAATACAAGAAAAAAACCTATCGTTTTTGTCCCAGGACTATTTGGCTCTATGAGCAATATAATTATTCCCAGCACAGGTGATTGGAATTTCGGAATCTCTGCGTTTGTATATGAGCCTTTCATCATGATGTTAGAAAACATGGGATACGAAAGAAATAAAAATCTTTTTATCTCTTTTTATGATTGGCGACAACGAATTCAGACCGCTGCTCAAAATTATTTATTAAAAACCATTAATTTAGCAAAACACATAACAGGATCCCATAAAGTAAATTTGAAAAGATACTTTAGATTACAAACATACAAAAAGGGATGCGGCACCATACCGCATCCCTTCCTATTACATAAAATTCCTCGCGTCATTATTACGACCAAACTTATAAATCGCAATTAAGAAGAAGGCAATTGCAAAAGCAAACAAAATTAAAATGTTTAAATATAAATCTGCAAATGGCGTCCCTTGTTGTAATTTTCCTATCGTATCTAATAACCAACGTTGAGGGAGAAAATCAGCTATTTTTTGCACGGATGTTGGCATAATTTCAAACGGAAAGAAGCATCCGGCAAGTAAGCACGTTGGTGTTATTATAATATTTTGCATAGCATTTGCAGAAGTTGCATTTTTCGCAAAAGATACAATGGCTAGTGACATACCAATTGCTACTAAAGCAAATATCATCAGTACGCCAATCATGACCATAAATGGCATATTGATATTCGTATGAAAAACGTTCGTCAGAAATAACACTGCGACAACAATTTGAACGACTAAAACAATCATATTAACAGCTACGTTAGATAATATAAATTTTTTCCCATCTATCGGTGTTGATAATAATCTAAAATACGTTCTATTCTCTTTTTCCTTTAAAATGAGTTCTGATAAATTCACCGCTGAAAACAACATAAACATAATGAGATAACCGACAGTTTGATTCGTCATATCTTTATTTTTTGAAATATCTTGAAGCGTCTCAGCTTTTACTTTAAATGAACTTTTTTGATAACCCGCATACATGTTATCAAACGTACTTTGATCATTTTGTGCGACTTTACTAATAGCAACTATATTATCAATATAATTATACAAGTATGATTTTACAAACCCTGTTACTTGATCACCTTTTATCGATGCAACCTCAATATGACTCGGTTTCCCATCTCGAACACTTTGTGAAAAACCTTTATTTAACGTAATTACTCCATCAAGTTTTTTCGAAGTAAGCTTATCTTCTACTTCTGATTCCTTAATCTTACTCACTTTCACATGATTTAATCCCTCTAAAAACTTCACCGTATCATTTGCTATATACTGATTTTCTTTATTTACAACCCCAATATTTAACTTCCCTTGCCCTACATTTCCATATATCGAAAAAGAAATTAAAGACCCTATTATTGGTAAACCCATAATAATTAGTAATCCTTTTTTATTTTTCAAAAGCACAGATAATGTTTTTTGTATAAGCCATAAAATATCATTCATACTATAACCCCTCCCGTCTGCGTAATGCGATAATCGCAAGCAATAAAAAGAGTGCTGAAATACCAAGATTTAAAAAGATAACGGGTAATGCAGCTCCTATGTCATTTGCATAAACAATTTTCATAATCGCTGTATTCGCCCATGTTAATGGTGATAAATTCGTAACTACATTTTCTTCAACTACGAAATATGCTCCTCCAAAAATAGAAGCTAATTGCACAACAACCATAATAATCGCTTTAGATGCTTCTCCTGTTTTTGTAATATATCCAATTCCTAATCCAAAGCTAATTGCAAGCAAGACTTCCGTTAATAAAATAAGAAAGATTACTCCAAGATGGTCACCCCAATTCGCCTTATAGACAAATTTACTAAAGAAAACGACGAGAAGTAGACAAAGCGTATTTGCTACAAGACTACCAAATATTTTTCCTATAAAAATTTCTGCTTTACTAACAGGTGCCGCAATTAAGCGATCACCCGTTTTTCTAAGTCGCTCTCCACGAATTAAATAACTTGCTCCCATCGCTGCATATAAAGCAATCATTGTCGTCATTACAATTGCATAGTAATCCATAGAACTTGGTTTTTTAGCAGCTTGTAAAGATGTTTCTTTTATATAATCATCATGATTTCCATTTGAGATAACTGTGCTAACCTTACTAAGATCCACTTTCGCAACTTCTACTGCTACATTGTACTTATCAACAAATGTCGTAAGCATCCCTTCAATGATACTTCCTTCAACACTATTTCGATCACTCTCATATAATTTCACACCGTCTTTATTCATTTCTAAATATCCGGCATATTTATTTTGTTTCACTTCTTCTTTGCCATCTATTTCATTTGAGGCTTTTTTAAAGTGAATTCCCGATTTACTTGTTTCTTTCGCAAATGCTTCAAATGATTGAGAGAACGTACTACTTGCTTCATCTTTATATAATACTTGTATATCTTTAATAGACTGGCCTTCCCCATTAAATGCATTCGTTAAAGCTGTTCCTAATACAAGCATAAGCACAATTGGGAATGCCAACATAAAAACTAATGTTCTAATATCCCGAAAGTCTCTTTTGATGTGCATAATCGCAATATTGAAGATGTTCAATCGATGAACCTCCCTTTTTCTCTTAATAAAAATTTATTTATCTCGTAAATTTCTGCCTGTCAGTGTAAGGAATACTGTTTCTAAGTTAGGCGCTTGTTCTTCTAACGAACGGATCTCAATATCATGATTAATAAAATGTTGAATAATTTTGTTTAAATTATTCAACCCTGCATCAGAATGCACTTTAATCACGTTCTCTTCGATTTGAACAGCTTTGACGCCATTAATCTCTTTTAATTTAGCTACTTCTAGATTTTCGACTGACTTCACTTCAATCCAAATATCCTTTGTATCTGTAATAATCGCTTTTAATTGTTCTTTCGTACCTTCTGCAATTACTTTACCGTGATCTACAATTGCAATTTTTGTACAAATTTCTTCTACTTCTTCCATATAGTGACTTGTATAAATAATTGTGCTCCCCATCTCATTTAATTTTCGTACAGACTGAAGAATGTAGTTTCTTGATTGCGGATCAATTCCAACGGTCGGCTCATCCATAATAATTAACTTCGGATGATGCGCAATGGCACAAGCAATGTTAAGTCTTCGTTTCATCCCACCCGAAAAGTTCTTTGGATAACTTTTATGTTTATCACTTAGTCCTACAAACTGCAATGCTTCTTCTACTCTCGCTTTTAATTCTGCACCTCGTAATCCATACAAACCCGCAAAGAATTTCACATTTTCATAGGTGGTTAACTCCTCATAAATTGCTATATCTTGCGGTACAATTCCAATGTTCATTTTCGCAAAACGATTATGTTTCTTTGTATTTTTTCCTAGTATGCTAATCTCACCTTCATTACTTCTTAACAATCCAGCAATCATATTAATTGTTGTACTTTTACCAGCACCGTTTGATCCTAGAAATCCAAATATCTCTCCTTCTTTAATAGCTAAAGACATATTATCTACTGCGATGAAATCACCAAATTTTTTTGTTAAATTTTTTATTTCTAATACGTTCATCATTTCACCCCTATTTCAGTTTCTCTGCTGTTATTATAAACAAAAAGAATGAACCTGCTCAGTGCAGAAGTTCATTCTTTTCACATGAGAATATTCACTTTTTTCATATGAGATCATTCATCTCAATCATGTCTTACTGAATCGGCAACAACATTGTTACCGAAAAGCCATTCGTTCCATCTACAATTATTTTCCCATTAACAGACGCTGTTCTCTCCTCCATCCCAATAATACCGAGTCCTTTTTTAACAAAGACTACACCCTTCCCGTTATCTTTCACCTGTACCTTGACCATCTTGTTAAGTACATGAATATCTATTGAAATAACTGTCGCATCAGCATATTTCATCGCATTCGTTAACGCCTCCGTAATATTTTCACCAATGATTTTCCATTGGATAGGGGAAATTGTATCCAAATTCCCTTTATACACAAACGGAATTTTTATATCATGCTTGCCCGTAAACTCATCTATGAATAATTTCATACGATGAATTCCAATTTGTTCAGTTGGTGGTTTCATATTTTTAAGGGTAATTCTAATATTTTCAATCCCATCTTTAGAAATATGAATCGCATTTTGTAGTAACTCCGTAGCTTTATCTTTATCTATTTCCATCAATCTCTTTGCTGCTTCCATTTGAATAAGTGCACCTGTCATGGAGTGACCAATTTTATCATGAATTTCTTGTGATAATCGATTTCGTTCTTCTAATTTAAATGTGTATTCTGATTGCCTTATGTATTCTTTATTTTCATGTAAACTTTTTGCGAGCCGCTGCATATCTTTTCGCATCTTATCATTTTGCTTTTCAAGCTTTAGTAATCGTACTATGTAACGGTCTGCCATCGTTAAAACAAGAAAACAAAATGCAGTAATGAGTCCATATGTCATTTGAACACTTTCATCCGCAAAAACGATAGGGAGAATCATAATGAAAAAGATCTGCCATTTCTTTTCTATGTAATAAGATATAATTTCGTATAAGTTCAAAGGTAAAAACAAAATAAAAAACGGATGAATCCTCCATGTAAACAAAGCGATAATACCGATTGATAGTCCAATTAATATTTTTTTATACGCATCTTTTTTTAAAATAGAAATTGTCACGTTTACACAAAGGTACGAAAGCAAAGTAAATATAACCCACGGTAAGTTCATAACATTTGAGTGAATATAACTGAACACTATATATAAGAAGACAATTAATTTACTTACAATGAACCAAAACTCCATAAAATCAGTCTACTTTCCCTGTTAAATAATAAATCGCAATTTGCGTACGATGTTCAAGACCCGTTTTCCCTAAAATAGACGTAATATAATTTGCAATTGTTCCTTCTGATATAAAAAGCTGTTTTGAAATTTCTTTATTAGAGAAACCTTTTGCAATTAATGCAATAATACTGAGTTCCCTCTCTGTAAAAAGAGTCTTATCTATTTTCGACTCCTCTTCTTTATTTTCCAGTAAGTTACACTTAATTTTATCAAGCACTACGTCTTGCATAACAGTTTGCCCGTTATATACTCCTTTTATCGCATCACGAATGCGCTCCGGGTCGTTATTTTTTAACAAATAACCTTTCGCTCCGTTTTTTACTGCCTCCAAAATATACTCATCATCATCAAATGTCGTTAAAATAAGCGGCTTTGTTTTTGTCTCCTCACAAATTAGCTTCGTCGCCTCTACACCATTCATATTTGGCATTCGAACATCTAAAAGTGCAATATCTACATCATGTTTTTTGCAATAATCTAGAGCCTCTTGCCCATCATTTACTGTTTCTAGCACTTCGAATTCTTCGTATGTACTTAAAATAATTTTCATGCCTTCTCTAATAAAAGAGTTATCATCGGCTATCAATACTTTTATTTTCATGTTTGTTAGTATAGGAGTTCCTCTACTAACATTCACATCCTTTCTCCATGTAACATTTCCCTATTTCTCATTATATACTTCTCTATAACATTTTTTCACACCTTTTGAAGTAGCCTCTTCTCTTAAAATATATTATTCTTTTTTTACATCATGTGTAGGGGGACTTCCCATTTCTTACGTCTATATAATAGAATGCGTCAAAAAGGAGGGAGAGAACCATTGAGGAAAAACAATTAATTGAAAAAGCACAACAAGGAAGTGAACATGCTTTTCGTATCCTTGTACAAACATATCGTCATTATATTTTCCAAGTTATTTTTGCTATTTTAAGACATGAGGAAGATGCACAAGATATCACACAAGAAGTATTCGTAAAGATTCACGCCTCTCTCCCTAACTATCAATTCCGCGGATTAAAAACGTGGATGGCACGGATTGCTACAAATCATGCCATTGATTATAAGAGAAAGAAAGAAAGGGAAAAAGTAGAGCTCTCCTTATCAAACGAAACTCAGGAAAATATAAAATCCTCTCATAATATTGAGGCATTGTTACTGACGAAAGAGCAAAAATTGCTGATTGCTCAAAAACTAAGAGAACTTCCAGAGAATTATCGTGATGTCGTTCTCGCACATTACTTAGAAGACAAAAGTTATCAAGAAATTGCTACTCAACAAAATGCTGAAGTCAAAACAGTCGAAATGAAGCTTTATAGAGCAAGAAAATGGATCAAAAAACATTGGAAGGAGGAAGATTTTTTATGACGCATTTTTCAAAAGAAGCTTGGTGCAATTACACTTTAGATCTTCTATCACATAACGAACGTGAATCTATGGAACAACATCTTTATGAATGTGATCATTGTTTAGCACTTTATATGGAAATCATTGATGAACAAAATGAAAACCTTCCAATCATAAATGATGATTCATTTACAAATGAGGTTATGAAGCAAATCAAATTCGAAAAACTTAAGTCTGAAGAAAAAATGAGTAAGAAGCAACCAAGACAAATAAAAAGTACGCTCATTCACTACATAATTGCAACTGCAGCTACTTTAATTTTTATGGCAAGCGGTTTATTCCATTATATTTTCACAGTGACTTCTAGTTTTGAACAATCTTCCAAACAAAGTGGGGTTTCGATTTCAAAACAAATTTTAAACAAAACTATACACACTTCAAAAACGAACGGAGGTTCAAAACATGAATAAAAACCCATTTTTAGCGCTAGTTCTAGGGTTGATTCCTGGGCTTGGACATTTATATTTAAAGCGAATTGGTCGTTTTATTATATATGGTGGTAGTTCATTATTATTATTTCTCGCTGCGATAGGCTTTACTATTAACTTCGGAAATCACGGGATTGTTTTCCTTATCCTATTTTTATTAGCACTTGTATGGGGAATAAATATACTAGACTTAATTATTTCTATAGTGAATCAGTCATGGAAAAAAGAGAAAGACCTAACGCAAGAAGCAGCACGTGAAAGTGAACGATTTTATATCATTCTCTTATCCATCATCCCTGGACTTGGGCATTTCCAATTAGGACTTATGCAGCGTGGACTTACATTTTTAGTCGCTTTTACAGGACTAGGTAGCATGATTATATTCGTTACACTATTAACATCTCGTGAAAGCTTTCTTATCTTTCTCGCTACGTTACCTGTTCTATGGATTTATAATTTCTTCGATGTCGTCCAGCAGCTGCAGAAAAAAGAACGTGGGGAAATATTAGTCGATCGTACTATTTTCGAAGATTTTGAGGAGCACCGAGAACAAGGAAGGAAAAGTAAAACATTCGCTTCTATTTTAGCGATGTTCCCTGGAGCGGGTCATATGTATTTAGGCTTACAGCGCCGTGGTCTTCAACTAATGGCAGCCTTTTTACTTGCCATTTATATGCTTGATTTATTAAGACTTTCCGCCTTCTTATTTTTAGTACCTATCATTTGGTTTTATAGCTTTTTCGATACATTACAGCAAACATCCAAATACGGAAAAGAAGATTTACAAGACACACCTATTATCGATTATTTTATTAATCATCAAAAATGGCTTGGTATCGGACTCATCGGGTTAGGATGCTATTATTTACTAGATCAAACACTCCTCCCTATTTTTGACGATTATTTCGCTACTATATTCAATATTCATATTAGTGAATTATATTATCGCTATTTCCAAACATCTATCGTTGCCCTCCTTTTAATTGGTGGTGGCTTTAAATTATTACTAGGGAATAAAGAAGAAAAAGGCGGTGCTAAAGAATGAGAACATGGCGTGTAGGAACGGTATCTATGGGGATTTCAATTATCACATTAGGTTGTTTCTTATTATTTTCAACTATAAAAGGTATACAAGTATTTGATAACTTCACAGCATGGTGGCCTATTCTTTTCATTGTGCTTGGCATCGAGATTTTACTATACGTTACATTCTCTAAAAAAGAGCAGCCTATTATTAAATATGATATATTTAGTATTTTCTTTATCGGCGCATTAGGGACCGTTGGAATTTCATTCTATTTCTTATTATCCACTGGATTACTAGAGGAGATTCGTTATTCCATTGGAACAACTGAGCAAACGAATAACATCCCAGAAGTGCAACATGACATCCCTGATTCTATTAAAAAGATTGTAGTTGATACGAGTAATACTCCTCTTACAATAGAAGGTAGTAACATTAATAAAGTGCATTTATTAGGAACATATGAAATGACTATGAAAGCAAATGAAAAGAACAAACTAAAACAGGAAGATTTCATTGCCATTCACACAGTTGGTGAAACAATGTATGTGACATTAAAACCATTACCTGTTCACCATAAATTCTTTGCTTCACAGTCAAGAATGACAGCAACACTTGTCCTCCCGCAGAATAAAAATGTGGAAATTCGCGGTCCTGAAAGAGAACTCTCTCTTTACCCAGGCCAATTACAAAGCAATTGGTCTGTACAAGAAATATTAAACGTGTCTGTTCATCTTGTAAAAGATAGCGACATAACACTATCAGCAGTAACAAATCAAAAAGATTCTCATGGGAATACACCTTGGGAACATGTAGAAGAGTTAACGAAAAAGGTGAATAATTCTTCAAAAGAAAATCCAGATTCAAATCAGCAAGAACAATGGTATAAAAACACACTAAAGCTCGGAAACGGAACACATCAGCTAAACATTCAAAAAGCTTATAATACAAACATAAGCCTTCTTGAAGAATGAAACGCTAGCATATAATTGAGGAAGGAAACTTCTTCGGATACTAAAAACCTTCCACATGCATTTCATATCATGAGGAAGGTTTTTTTCTATATAAGTGCTTTAATCCCTTCCAAAACTAACCCAATCATAAACCCGCAAACAGCACCATTCACACGAATCCATTGCAAATCTTTGCCTACGTTATTTTCAATCATTTCAATCAATGTTTGATCGTCTAACTTATCAAGGTTTTCTTGTACAAGCTTTCCAATCTTGGAATGATTATTTTCAACAAGATTTACAATTTGCTTTTGCAACCAGCCTTCTATTTTTTGAACTGTTACTGGATCTTCTTTCACTTTGTTCATTTGCTTCGTTAAAAATGGAAGAAGATATTGATCTGCAAACTCTTCTTTTTTAATAAAAGCGACTGCTCTTACCTGCGCTTGTCCTAACAATTCTTTTATCTTGTCAGCCGCATTCCAATTTGCGATCCAACTTTCTTTCCAATTCTCTAATTCCTGTAATACCGCTTCATTTTCCTTCACATTAATAAGTTCTTGACGAACTTTCACTAATATAAGTTGTCTTGTGGTATTATCAGGATTTTGTAAACTACTGATATTACTAATCACGAACTTCTGCAATATGCTTCCGATTTTTTCTTCATCTACAATATTCATGAAAGATTTTAGAGTAAATTGCAAGAATCCATCCACTTTTATATTTTCCATCGCTTTCATGCCTAAACTTCCAAGTTGATAACGGGCTTCATCTTGAGCCGTCCACTCTTTCGCTTTAACTAACATGTAATCAAGTGTTTTTTCATCATATTCTTGTACAACCAATTGATCAATAAGGACTTGCAGTATATTTCCTGTATTAATCGTATGTAAATATGTTTTTAATTCTTTTTCAATTACAATAGCTAACTTTTCGATATCAATTTGAAGAATCGCTTTTTCAGCAATTGTAACAATCCCTTTTTTCACAGCATCAGATTGCAGCTCTCTTTCTGCAATCTGTAACACCATTTGTGCTAACTTCATTTCCTTCACTTTATTTGTTATGCTTTCTTTTGTCAGCCAATCATTCTCCAGTGTGGAAACGAGGCCTTTCGTAATCCGTTTACGATTTTTTGGAAGTAGGGCTGTATGCGGAATTGGAATTCCCATTGGATGACGGAATAGTGCCGTGACTGCAAACCAATCAGCAAGCCCCCCTACTAATCCTGCTTCAAATCCACCTTGTACAATTGTTCCTATCATCGATTCCTGAAATGGAATAGTCGCCGCAAACCCTACTCCCATTACCCCAAGTGAAATACCCGCTAAATATTTTGACTGTAGTGACATTGTATATACACATCCTCTTATTTATGTAAAATGAAGCTTTCTATTGTATAACGAATTTATTAAGCTTATATCGTCAAGTCCTTACTTTCAAAAAAAGCCTATATCTATACTATAATGAACCACGTTAAAAATAACAAAAAAATTCGAATAAAAAAACACGGGGGTTAAACTACCCTCGTGTTAAATTACTTCTAGTTCTCTATCGCTAAATTCAAGCCTTTTTGATAATATTGCTTCCTCACTTCTTCAGGAACCATACTTCCACCAGTCCCCCAAATAATATGTGTACCCTTCCTCACTTTTTCTGTTAAATTATGCTTCAATAAATAATCGGTTCCCTCTTTACATAATTTCATTGGTCCTATCATCCCTGCTAGTGCAGAAGGTTCTAAATGGAGCCCCTCTGTATCGACTAATTTCTTAAGTAACTTATACAACTGTTCATCGCTAACTGTATAACTACCACTTAAAAAAGGTTCCATAGTTTTACCCACAAATCCAGATGGTCTTCCTACAGCAAGTCCGTCCGCGTCTGTGACATTATCAATGCCAATATCTTGTACAGAAATTTTATCATGAAGTCCAGTCATTAAACCAAGTAACATACATGGAGAGTGGGTAGGTTCTGCAAAGAAACAATGGGCATTGTCTTTATACAATAACTTTAAGCCAAATGCTACTCCTCCAGGCCCACCACCTACTCCGCACGGAAGGTAAACAAATAAAGGATGTTCATCATTTACTGTTATCTCTAACTCTTCTAATTGTTTTTGCAAACGAGATGCCGCTACCGCATATCCTAAAAACAAATCATGGGAGTTTTCATCATCAACAAAATAGCAACTAGGGTCTGCATTTGCTTGCAGTCGCCCTTCTTCTACCGCTTTACTATAATCAGCTTCGTATTCAATCACTGTCACATTTTTACTTCTTAACAAATCTTTTTTCCACTCTTTTGCATCGGCTGACATATGAACAGTCACATTAAAACCTAACTTAGCACTCATAATACCTATACTAAGACCTAAATTTCCAGTCGAGCCTACTGCAATTGAATATTGCGAGAAGAAACTTCGAAACTTATCACTATCTAAAATCGAATAATCATCTTGTATCGTTAACATTTGATGTTGAAAAGCTAATTCCTCTGCATGTTTGAGAATTTCATAAATTCCCCCTCTTGCTTTAATAGATCCTGATATAGGAAGATGACTATCACACTTTAACAATAATTCACCTAATATAGGTTGTTGATAATCCTGTTCTAAGGATTGTTTCATGGAAGGAACTCTCACTAAAGGTGATTCTATGATACCGTTCATTCCTTTTGTTTCTGGAAAAACCTTAGCAATATATGGAGCAAAACGTTTCAACCTTTCCTCTGCATCCCTTACATCTTCTTGAGTGAGGGGGGATTTTTTAATTCCCGTTTGAAATTTTTCGATATTGGGATTAATCCAAAATACTTCTTCCATCGAAATGAGCCTGCTTAGTAAAGGATATTGGCCTTTCCATTTTTGTATATCTTTGCTTTCAATCTCCTTCATTTATCTAATCCTCCTAATTTTCTTATAGCAATTTGCACAATAAAATTACATTAAATTAATTTTAATACAGTTTAACATATAATCATTTTTATGTTAATTTTATTTACTTTAATTAAATTAAATTTAACACTTTGTTAAAGAGAATGCATTAGTAAAAGCCTAAACAAATTAAAGTTTCACTATGATATTGTAAGAAATTCAGCAACCGGTCCTAGTATAAGTACCGGCAGAAATGTTAAGGCACCTATTAAAAAGATAGTCCCAAGTAGAATTCCTCCAAATAGCCGATTATCTGTTTGAAAGGTTCCTCTAGTCTCAAGTACAACCTTTTTCCTTTTGAGTCCAACTGCGACGGCAAGCATTGTAATCACACCTAAATATCTACCAATATACATAACAATTCCCGTTGAAAGATTCCAAAAAGGCGTGTTATCCCTTAATCCTTCAAATCCGGATCCGTTGTTAACAGCAGATGACGTGTATTCATATATAATTTGCGTTAAACCATGAAAACCCGGATTAGAAATTGCATCTGTTCCTAGATTCGTAGAAAATGCAATCGCTGCAGTTCCAAGAATAAGTAATGGCTGAGACACAATCGTGACTGCTATTAACTTCATTTCTTTTCCTTCTATTTTTTTGTTAAGAAACTCCGGTGTACGTCCCACCATTAATCCGGCTAGAAACACAGCAATCATTGCATACATGACGACATTCATAAACCCAAGTCCGATCCCTCCAAACACGGTACCTAAAAGCATGTTTATAAGTGGAACCATTCCACCAATCGGTGTTAATGTGTCGTGTGTTGTATTAACACCACCTGTTCCAGAGGCACTTGTAACAGTTGCATATAAAGCAGAAGAGATGACGCCAAGACGAGTTTCTTTCCCTTCCATATTTCCTTGTGAACTTTCTATCCCTAATTGATTTAACAATGGATTCCCCTTCAATTCAGATATAGCAAGCGTACAAAATCCGATAATCAAAAGAATGAACATTGATATAAAAAACATTCTACCTTGTTTCCGATTGCCAACCATTCTTCCGTATACAAATGGAAAAGCCATCGGAATTAACATTTGTAACATCATTTGTAGCACGTTACTTATCATATTGGGATTTTCAAAAGGATGCGCAGAAACTGTTCCCAAAAAACCTCCTCCATTGTCACCAAGTTCTTTAATAGAAAGCAAAGACGCTACCGGTCCACGAGGAATTTCTTGTGCCGTTCCTTCCAACGTTTTCACAACAATTGTTGGATCCAGTGTTTGCGGTGTCCCTAAAACCACAAATATCAATGATGCCACAAATGAAATTGGCAATAATACTCTTGTAATTGCTTGTACAAAATCAACAAAGAAGTTTCCTATTCTTTTCCCCGCTAGTACACGAATAAACGTAATACCAATTGACAATGAAGTTGCAGGTGCCGCAAACATCATAAATGTCACACCTACCATTTGAGAGAAATATGATAAACTACTTTCTCCCCCATAGTGTTGTAAATTCGCATTCGTCATAAATGTAATTGCTGTATGAAATGCTAATGTTGGTTCTAATCCTAAAAAGTGATTCGGGTTTAATGGAAGAATCCCTTGTAATCGAAATATCGAATATACAACCAAGATACAGAAAAAATTTGTGCTCATTAAGCAAAACATATATTGTTTCCAAGTCTGACTATGCCCTTTAATCCCAGCAATTTTAAATAAGATGTTTTCCAGTGGGCCAAATACCTTTTGAAATGGTTCCTTACGCTGAAAAGCATTGTATATATAGTCTCCCATCGGTTTTGCAACAATTACGAATAGGCCAATTGTAATTAGACTTGTAAGCCAGTTCATCCTCTTTCCCCTCTCTGTTTCCATTACACTCAAAAACAAATGTTATATTTTACCATCAAGAGAATAAAAAGAAAACACCAGGTTGCACCTAGTGTTTTTTACACACACAAGCCCCCCTCTCAAAACGCTGACGAGGTTAGCTGTCGGATTCGGGCCTTGAGAGTAGCCCTACCTATAAAAGGATTCACCCCTAGTGACAATGCACAAATTTGGTTCCCCCGCTCCTGAAGTGGATTAAGCGATTTATTATTTGGCTGTAAAATCTACATTGAGCTATTCTGATTGTTAATATACTCCTCTAAATGATAGTTGTAAAGAGAGAGAAAACAAAAAAGAAGGAATCTTCTCACAATAAACTCCCAATACATATGAATAATGCTAATCTCTATAAATATAGTAGCACATGAAATAGTGAAAAATGATATCATTGGAAATCACCCACTTCCATTTCCTATCCCTATGAGAAGCTTTGTAACCTTTATCCCCCTCTTACTTCTCAATTAATTGTTTGAATTTCTTTTCCAACTGATCCGGAGGTAATACTCCACGCGCTTGATCTACAATAATCCCATCTTTATCAACAAAAAACGTTGTTGGCAGTGAAACAATTTTATAATCAAGTCCCGCCACCCCATCCATATCTAATAAAATTGGGAACTTAAATCCAAAACGATCTGCAAACGCCTTTGCTTCTTGTACTGCATCTCCAATCGTTGCATTCACCGCAAAAATTTCGATTTCACCTTTATATTTATCGTAAAGACGAACTAAGTCCGGCGCTTCCATTTCACATGGTCCACACCATGACGCCCAGAAATTGATAACATACGGTTTTCCTTTTGCATCATTTAATGAATAAAGCTTTCCGTCTAATCCTTTTAGTGTGATTTTCGGCGCCTTAAATCCTACTTGAGGTAATACTTCTTTCTCTTGCAGTGCTGCTTGTTTTGCTTTCCGTTCTTTTTCTTCTTGCTTGGAATTATAAAAGTTAACTCCAGCCCAAATAAGTGCTCCAGCTAGTATAATTACAATTAATTTTTTCACTATTTTTCCTCCCATTATCGAGTTCACTTTTTATTTAACTTCGGTATATCACACACCTTTCCTTTATTCATTCATACTTTTTACTTTTCATCTTTTGTTGCAGAAGGAAAGCCACTCTCCTGTAGCGAAATTTTATCAATAATAAAAATCTATTAGGTGGTGCTTCATTATGAAGTTAGCTGTAATTGGCGGAGGTTATCTCGAACAGACAGATCATTTCCATATAAATCAACGACTTATAGAACTAACTGGGAAACAATCTCCAAGAGTATTGTTTATCCCAACAGCAAGCAATGATGATGAAGGTTATATAAAAGAATTTAGAGAAACATTTGAAAAGCAGTTAGGGTGTGATGTTCACATTCTATGTTGCATAAAAGAAAGCTATAGCGAAGATACAATAAGTGAAATGATTCATTTTGCTGATTTCATCTATCTAGGCGGAGGAAATTATATCAATATGCTTGAAAAGTGGAAAGAAAACAAAATAGATGAAAAGTTAATAGCAGCCCTACACAATGGAACATTCATTGCAGGATATAGCTCTGGTGCTATGTGCTGGTTTACAACCGGCTTCCGTTCTAATTATAAAGGAGATGGCTATATAGAAAGCGATGGCTGGAATATGGTAAACAAACACTTCTGTCCCCATTACAATCAGCCAGATAGAGCAACTGCTTTCCATCTATTCTTACAAAATCATGCATGTGATATAGATGGAATTGCTTTAGAGGATAATTGTGCTTTATATATAACAGAAAATTCCTTTGAGATTATCGGAGATCCAGAGAAAGCTTGGGAATTCTATATGAATGATGGAAAACTCATAAGACACCATTTTGATGTAACTTTGAAAAGTTATTTATGAGTTGTACTCATACAAAATAAAAATGTCCCTAAGCTTTCAAGCTTAGGAACATTTTTATTTACTTTCAATCTAACTAACAAGTCGCGTAATCCGTTTCTTCTGCCATGAAAGTTTATAATACCCATATTGTAAAAGTAAACTCACAATAAATGCTGCTGGATATCCAATCCATATACCCTTTATACCAAGACTTGTATGATACGAAAGGTAATAGGCAACAGGAACTTCTACAAGCCAAATTGATACAACACCGATAATAGTCGGCCATAGTACGGTTCCACTTGCTCGCATTGTCGCACCAATAATTTGCGCATGACCGAAAATTAAATAACTCCATAATGTAATCATCACTAAACTATGAGCAATTTCGATTGTATTTGGACTTGTTAAGAACAATGATAAAATTTCTCTTGAGAACAAATAAATAAGAGCAATTAATACCCCGCCGATGATATAATTCATCACAATACCTGCCCGAACAACTTTCTGTAATCGATCAAATTGATTCGCACCAATGGATTGTGCAGCAAAAATGGATACTGTAATTCCAAGACTCACTGCTGGCATTTGTACATAACTTGCCACTTGGTTCACGACTCCATAGGCTGCGGTCGCATCAGAACCGAAGCGATTTACAAATGCAATGACTGCAATCTCAGATAACGAAACTAATATCATATTAATACTTGCTGGAATACCAAGACGTAGTAATAACTTTAATAATTCCCAATCCATCCGAAGATATTTTCGTACTGCCCCATCCAATTGCAATGGATGATTTTTCTTCTTTAAATAAATAAGCATTACAACAAACGTTATAATCGTTGATATAACAGAAGCATAAGCTGCTCCATAAACATCAAGTTCTGGCAATCCTAACCAACCAAAAATAAGAACAGGCAACAATATCATGTTCAATACTGTACTAACAATTAAAAAGTAAAATGGCGTTTTGGAATCTCCTGTACCTCGCATAAATGTTGTATATGCAAAATATAAGAATAAGACCGGCATTGAAATAAATAAGATACGTGCATAGTGAACACTCATATCAATAATGTTTTCTGGTGTACCCATAAGGCGCATAATGTCCATTGCGAATATACTTCCAACTATCGCTAAAATGACTCCAATAACAAATGTAAAGGTCAATGTTGTACCAACGATTGCTTTTAAACGCTCTTCATTACGAGCACCAAACGCTTGCCCAATCAAAATTGAACTACCAGAGCCAATTCCAATTACAAATGAAACAAGTAGAAAGAACAATGGAAAGAATGCAGAAATGGCAGCTAAATCATTCACACCGAGCCATCGTCCTACCACTACCATCCCAAACAATTGTCCAACTGATTGTAATACATTACTTAAAAGTAAAGGAACTAAGAACATGGACATTGATTTCCATATCGGTTTCTTTTCCTTCTCATGATTTTGTGATTCTACACCTTCTTGGGTGTTATCTGTAGGTGATTTCAAAATTCATTTCTCCTTTCTTTTGTCTTTTTCTTATAATTTAACCCAATATTTACTTCCATCAGCTGTTCGATCTAGAAAACCATATTCAATTAAATACCTTCTCAAGGTTACAAAATCCGGATACACACTTTCTAAAATTTGATTCACTTCTTTTTCTGTATACTTCTCACTACTATCAAACTTTTTCACTAAATGTCTCAATATGATAAGTTTACGCTTTTGTTTCTTCGGAAATTTAACAAGCGGCCCATTTAATCCTTCGGTAAAATGCAATTTCAACACTTCATCATTCTCTTCTTCCGTAATGTTATATCTGTCATCCACCATTGTAGCTGTGCGGTGAATCGGTAAAAATTTAGACTGCACTTTTGATTTTTCTTCCGACAATTCCATCAGCGTTAAAAACACCTTAGCCTGTTTCATCTTCTCCCGTAATGTAAATCGATGATTACGAATTGTCGATGTACTGCCTCCATCCATCTCTTTCACAATTTCTTTATCATTTAAACCCATATAAAAAAACTGCACCATTTTCTTTTGTAAATCTGTTAAACCTGTAAACTTCTTATCCAGACTTAATAAATATGCGAACATAGATGTATGTTCCTTTTCAATATGCAGCTGTGCAAATTTCTCTGCTTCATATAAAACATTATGATCTTGATAAATAACACCTTTTATAAAAGTTTCTCCGCAAGCTAAGCAAATGTATTCTTCTGTATCCTCTTCAAATACATATCCTTTTTTCAGTTCTTCAACGGAAGCATCCCAAAACTTCTCTGAAATATCACTCATACTAAACAATCCTCCAAAAAGTTTATTATTAACCTAAACAAATTACGATATCGTTTATCCACTTTATCATATTATCATAAACTTCACAAACATTTCAACATTACGTTTGCTTATTTTATAAACAAATTTAAAAACGTTTGTATACAATGTGAACTGAAAGGAATTTTATAGTTAATAAAAAAACAAAAATCCGTGAAAAGATTTTTGTTTTTTTACGCCCATTATATCGCCTTATTTACGCTTCATGTTCATTTCTATATCATGATCAAAAGCAACAGATTACTGTTTCACCACAACATCTATCAAGATCTTACTTACTTTTATGATTTCTTTTTTATTCGTTAGTTGGTTCCAATCCCCTCGAGATCTATTCGAATATTCACAACCATTCAAAGTGAAAAGCAGTTGAGTTTTTCTTCATCTCCCACTGAGTATTATCCCTCACCAATCCGACTTTTACGGACAGTTAATCCCCAGCCTAACTTCTTTGCTTTCGCCGAATTTTGAGATGAAGGTTTTACTGCCCGCAAATAGCAGGATAAATGAAACTCCCTCTTATTTCTTATCTATCTGTTTCTCAAGATAACATTACTGCTTCCTCTCTATTCAATCCGCTCCATATAAGTGCAATCTATACCCCCACACAAAATATTTTTGTTTTTATAGACAAATCCAAAAATAGTTTGTTATAATCCGAACAAAAGATAAATATGTTTACTTTTTAATCCGACGTTATTCATCTGAAAATATAATATACATCCACAAAAAATAGAGATTTTATTATGACAATCATCATATTTTGTACTTCGCACTGCTATAGGAATCATTACTGATAAAACTTGTATTCTCTTTGCTAAGGTATGTATCAAACTATATTTACTGGAGGGATAAAGATGAAAAAAGCGCTTTACATCAACATTGGTGGAGAAGGACATGTAAATCCAACACTTGGATTAGTAAATGATTTAGTAAAACGAGGAGAACATATCACCTATTATTCATCCAATCATTTTGAAGAAAAAATCAAAAAAGCCGGTGCCCAGTTCCGTCCCGTTGATCAAAAGGCACACAGAAAGCTTGCAGAAAGTATGGGTCTTATGGCTTCCCAGCCTCAAGAATATTTATTGCAATTTCTAAATGCAATGGAAATGATCACCGACTCCATCCTAGAAGAAATTTCCAACGAAACGTATGATTATATTATATACGATGCACAGTCTTTACCTGGAAAATGGATTGCCCACCAAAACAAATTATTATCTATTGCAACTTGGACCACTTTTGCATATTCACAAGACCCAAAAATAAATATGTCCCTGACAGGAATAGATGATATGGAACAAAAACAAGAGCGTTTGACCATGCTAAAAGCATTTTTACAATTAGAAGAAATCGCCAAACGCAAACAATATTTAGAAAACAAATACGAACTTCCATTATCTTACAACTTCTTACTTTGTCCTGGTTCAGGAGATTTAAATATCGTCTTCACTTCTTCCTATTTCCAAAGGAATAGCAGCGCTTTTAAGAATAACTATATTTTTGTCGGACCTTCCATTACTAAAAATGAAACTGCAAACGATTTTCCAATGAATCTATTAAAAGACACACATGTGATTTACATTTCTATGGGAACGATAATGAACAACCAGCCAGACTTCTATCAAAAGTGCTTTACCGCTTTAAAAGATTTAAAGGTTAAAGTGGTGCTTAGTATAGGCAAACAATTAAAAGCAGAGCAGCTAAAGAATATACCCGATAATTTTATTGTTCGTAACTATGTTCCTCAATTAGATGTACTTCGCCAAACTAATGTCTTTATTTGCCATTGTGGAATGAATAGCACCAGTGAATCACTTTATTTTGAAGTACCCTTAGTTATGCTTCCTATCATAAATGATCAACATACGATTGCTGAACGAGTGAAAGAACTTGGTGCAGGAGCTATGTTAAATATTCAACAACTATCGGTGGAGGATATCAAAGAAGCTGTTAGTGAAGTGTTAAGGAATCCTATTTATAAGAACAATACGAAAAAAATTAGTCAATCATTTCGTAACGCGGGCGGTTATTCTAGGGCTGCTAATAAGATTTTCAAATTTACTCGTTCATGAAAATCATTAAAGATCCATGATTTCACTAACATAGACCTTTTTTCATAGCCCATAAGCATTATCTTGTAGCTCCAATTACCGGATTTACTTTTAATCTAAACTCTTTTCCTTCTCTCAATAAATTTAAGTGTAACAAATCCTACGATGAAAGATAAAAAAACGAAGAATAATTGTATGTAGTCAACATCAAAGAAGTGATTAGCAGATACTGCTGGAGTTATTGTTGCAACGCTCGTCCAATCCCGTGAATCCTGCATGTAAAAGTATGTGAATATAGTTCTTGGTAACAATTGTAATACGATAAATGTAATCAGCACCGCTAGTGTAGAAATGGCGTATTTCATTCTCCTCACCTGCCTTTCATTTCAAATATTTTACCATGAAAAAAGAGCCAAGATTCTAAAATTAGAACCTGGCTCTCTCTCCATTATGAATTAAAATTATTCTTTCGGCGCAATCATTTTCTTCGGATCTACAATTTCATCAAACTGTTCTTCCGTTAATAATCCTGATTGTAATGCTGCTTCTTTTAACGCTAATCCCTCTTTATGAGCATGTTTAGCAATTTTCGCTGCATTTTCATAGCCAATATGTGGATTTAATGCTGTAACAAGCATTAAAGAACGATTTACATTTTGGTTAATCACTTCTTTATTTGCTTCGATACCAACCGCACATTTATCATTGAACGAAACTGTTGCATCAGCTAATAAACGAGCAGATTGTAAGAAGTTATATGCAATTACTGGCTTAAATACGTTTAACTCAAAGTTACCTTGGCTCGCCGCAAATCCAATTGTTGCGTCATTTCCCATAACTTGCGCTGCAACCATTGTTAATGCTTCACTTTGCGTTGGATTTACTTTACCTGGCATAATAGAGCTTCCTGGCTCATTCGCAGGAATAATAATTTCACCGAGACCACTACGTGGACCGCTCGCAAGCCAACGTACATCATTAGCAATCTTCATTAAATCAGCTGCTAATGCTTTTAATGCACCATGTGCAAACACAACTTCATCATGACTCGTTAATGCATGAAACTTATTCGGTGCAGACACGAATTGTTTTCCTGTAAACTGACTAATTTCCTCTGCGACCATCTCACCAAATTTAGGATGAGCATTAATTCCTGTTCCAACTGCAGTACCACCAATCGCAAGTTCTTTCATATATGTATTGCTATCCGCAATCATACGCTCTGTTTTTTCAAGCATACGATGCCAACCGCTAATTTCCTGTCCTAGCGTTAAAGGCGTTGCATCTTGCAGATGCGTACGACCAATTTTAATAATATTTTGAAACTCATTTGCTTTTTTCTCTAATGTTACTTTTAATTTTGTAATTGCCGGTAACACTTGGTTTTCCACCGCAATCACACATGCAACGTGAAGTGCTGTCGGGAATGTATCATTTGAACTTTGAGACATGTTTACATCATCATTTGGATGAATATGTACATCAAGCCCTTTTCCCTTTAAAATTTGATTCCCCCGGTTTGCGATTACCTCATTCACATTCATATTTGATTGTGTACCGCTACCTGTTTGCCATACAACAAGCGGGAAATGTTCATTCCATTTTCCTGCTAGGATTTCATCCGCTGCTTCTACAATCGCCTGCGCTTTTTCTTCTGATAACTTCCCTAGTTTCTGGTTACTAATCGCAGCACTTTTCTTTAAAATTGCAAATGCTTGTACAATTTCAATCGGCATATACTCCGTTCCAATCGGAAAGTTTTCTTTACTGCGTTGTGTTTGCGCTGCCCATAATTTATCAGCTGGAACTTTCATTTCTCCTAATGTATCTCTTTCAATTCTGTACTCCATGTTTTCATCCCCTTGAAAATATAATAGCTACGCTTTTATTGTAACAGACTCCCCTTCAAATGATAAGGATTCTCACTCCTGTTTATTCATAATTCTATATTTAAAAAATTATGTTTCAGATGAATCGGGAGATAAAAACCAACCAGAAACGCCAATCGCAATTAATACGATATAAAAAATAGCTTTCCACGTAACCGATTGGGGAAAATCCTTATTAATTATTCCAACCATAGGATGTGCTAGCGTTGAAATAATAAGTTTCACACCGACCCACCCAACAATCATAAAAGCTGCCGTTTCAAGACCTGGTCTTTCACGCAATATCTTCACGAAATAAGTAGCTGCAAATCGCATAATAATTAAACCAATCATTCCACCAGTTAAAATAACGAAAAATCTCCCTGCGTCAAGGCCACCTATCATTCCTTTATTCAAGGGTGTAATTGTCAGTGTAAGGGCCACTGCTGCTAAAATCGAATCAATCGCAAATGCAGTATCTGTAACCTCTACTTTCAGAACTGTTAGCCAAAAACCACTTTTCTTTTTTGGAGTATTTTCTTCAATCTTTTTTTCGTGCTCTCCGTACTTTTCTCTTTGCCACTTCTTTTTTCGATATACTTTAACCAAACTTCTAGCAGAGAGAAACAATAAATAAATTGCACCAATCGCTTGCATCTGCCATACATTCACAAGAAATGAAATTAAAAATAATGACCCAAATCGAAATATGAATGCTCCGAATAATCCATAAAATAAAGCCTTTTTTCTATCATCTTCAGGTAAATGTTTAACCATAATAGCAAGTACAAGAGCATTATCTGCAGATAAAACTCCTTCTAATGCAATAAGAATTAATATAACTCCCCCATACTCCAGCAGTAATGATTCAGTCATATTTCTCCTCCTGTTTTTGATACTATATATTTTGCTTTTTGATAAGGGAAATATACTAATCTCATTAGAAACTGAACAACCCGTAAGTTCTAATCGAACTTACGGGTTAACTTCGTACTATACGATGAAGAATTGTCATCTTCTATAGAAATTAAAAAACTCTAATACACCAATGGAAGGGATGATTTTATATTATGACACTTGCTTCCCTTTTTCAGCATCATCAACATACCAAATGAATTTCCCTGTATATCCGTATATAACTGCCAATGCTAATGATACAAAGCTCATCCACATGAATGGAATGTATGATAATGTTGCGACCCCTAATATACCAGCCATGTAAATCCCATTATCAGACCATGGAACCATACCTGAAGTTAGCGTTCCGCCCACTTCTGAGTTACGAGCCAATATACGACGATCGAGCTTTAATTTATCATAGCTGTCTTGCATAATTTTTGGAGTTAAAATAAGTGATACGTACATTGCGCAGCCGAATACGTTTGCCAAGAAAGCGACGATTAATGTGGACAGTGTTACATTTCCTGCAGAGTTTAGTTTCTTCTCAAATTTTGATACGATTACTTTTAAAACACCGAGTTTTTCAAGTAACCCTCCGAAACCTAATCCAAAAATAATAACTGCTACTGAACCAAGCATACCATTGATTCCACCGCGATTTAGCAACTTATCAATGAAGTCCACACCTGATTCAATAGAAAAACCGTTATATGCTGTTCCAATTGCCTCTCCAAAGTGCATACCTTGGAACAGAGTTGCCCAAACTGCACCGAGAAGCGCTCCCATTGCAATTGTTGGCATTGATGGTTTTTTCATTGCTAATAGTGCGATGACAATAACCGCTGGTACAAGCATCCATATTTTAATATCAAATTGCTTTAATAAAGCTTCTTTTAAAAATTCCACTTTGTTTAAATCAACATTATCTCCACCATACATCCATCCGGCAACTGTAAACATAATACCGGTAATAATATATGCTGGTACATCTAATACAAGCATAGCTCGAACATGTGCAATAACATCTACTTTTGCCATTGAAGCAGCAAGTACCGTACTATCAGAAAGCGGAGATAACTTGTCTCCAAAGTATGCCCCTGAAAGTACTGCTCCAGCAACTAGTGGAAGCGGTAAACCAAGACCTTCACCGATTGCCATCATGGCAATACCAGCCGTACCAACTGTTCCCCATGATGTACCTGTTGCAATGGAAGTAATTGAGCAAATAATTAAGGTTGCTAATAAAAATACACTCGGATGAATAAATTCTAATCCGTAGTAGATCAATGTCGGTACAACACCGCCAGCAATCCATGTCCCAATTAATGCTCCTACAGCAACTAAGATGAGAACAGCTTCTAATCCGTTGGAAATTCCTTTTGTAATTGCATCTTGCAATTCTTGATAACGAAACCCTAACCTTAGTCCAAGCGCAATTACTAAAAACCATGAAATAAATAGCGCTAGTTGAATCGGCAAATTAAAGATCGTTTGAAAGGAAAAGACAACAGCAAGAAATAGTAATAAAAGAATAATGATTTCTGGAATTGATGGTAATCTTACACTTTTCATTTGCTTCTCTCCTTACAAGTCGATAACATGATGTATGTCGCCTAATATGTACTTTTGTATATAATGCACAAAGACAAACTATAATTTTCATATTATTCCGATTTGTTTTTTTAGTATAATAAATATACACCTTTTCTATTGTAAAAGTAGAGCGGACATTTCGCAATGAAAATTATAAAAAATATTGTATTTTTATTTATCATTTTAACCGAGAAGACCCCCTCCTCTAAACAAAGTGAAGGTGGGGGTAGTTCAATACTTACCAAAAAGCCTTATTAAAAAGAAAGTCTAAAAAATAGATTTTAAAATAGAAATCATATGTACAACAATTATTCCATTTTCTAACATTGTTATTTTAGAATTATGCACATCGAAAAATAATATATATGAATAAACAGAAATATCTGCGCTATATTATTTGCCATTCTTAAAAATTCATCCGCAATCAAAATACCCACTAAAATCTAATTTGCTCAGCAGGTTTAACATGAGCGAACCATTGTCCAATTACTTGGTTATGATGATCGATAATTTGGGATGCAGATAAGATTGTGGAGTCGTATGTACTATGTCCATCTTCTACAAGAGTAAGATCATATCCAAGACTATAAGCACGTCTACATGTTGCATCCACACAAATCTCAGATTGAATTCCTGTCACTACAATTTGTGTTATATTTCTTTCGTCTAGCTCCTGTTGCAGATTCGTTCTATGAAATGAATCTGGGTGATTTTTCTTAAGAACAATATCCTCTGCTAATGGAGCTATAGATTTATGAATCCCCCAACCTAAAGTCTTTGGTTCAAGTGGTGAACCAACTTTCCCATTATACTTCATATAAAAAACAGGTGCTTGAGCAGATCGAGCTTTTGAAATTAACAACTGAATATTTTCTAACAATTCCTTTCCTTTATATAAAGGTTGCTTCTCTTGAAAAGAACCTGTTTGTACATCAATAATGAGTAATGCTACACAATTTCTTATCATAAAAATACATCCCTCCGAAAGTTTTCCTTCCCAATACAATTACAAAACATATTCACTTATACATTCATATTTTTAATCTATCCAAAATACGCTATCCAATTACGTATAATTGTTTAATAAAATAAAGGTGTAGAGTTTGCTGTAATTTATAAAGTGACAATTCTCTTCATCCCCACTAATTATGAGTTAAAGTAATTGAGGTTTCGGAAAAATAATATCCTGAAGACCAATCCATAAAAAAGCTTTCTTTACCCTAATGAAGTAAAGAAAGCTTTTTTATTTAATGTACCAGATCTTTTCTTTTAAAATCATACAGGCTTAATACTCTTTATATATGTTTTGTAATTCTTTTTTTCGATTACTAACTTTCACAAACTTATCCATATGTCGCTTTAGAAAGAAGATACAGTGGGTATGCCTTCACCCCTCATTCCTTAGCAATGCTAATTGCTCTTTCAAATTATCATTGCGGCAAAGCATCATACACATATGGATCCTTCGGCTTTTCCACCTTTTCTACTTTACTTACTTTTACAAGTGGAAACAACGTCCCTTTATATGTCGTTTCATCTAATGTCCCTGTGACTTTCACCCACGTCTCTTCTGACAGAGTGTTTATTTCGTCTCCAGAAACAATCATTCCCCACACAGAAGCATCTGCAATACAACATGTAATGCCGTACCGAGCAACCACTGTTTTATCTCCTTTCACTTCTTTATCATTATATATAAAACCAGTAAATGTAATTTGTTTCCCCTTAAATCCAAGAACATCCTGACCAATTACATCCATCGTTTGAATGTAATTTTTATCATCAACTTGTATTGTTTTTTGTTTCAGCACATTTCTTGCTAATTCTTCTGATGACTGCCCTGATGCAGGAAGATTTTGAATCGGCTCCTCTTCTTTATCAACTAATAACTCTCTCCAATCAGAACTAACCTGTTTCGTTTGTGGCACTTTCTTCTCTACACTCTTTGCCTGTGCATTCTGATTCATTCCTCGCTTTGATGCGAGACTACCATCAATCGTTACATTCGAGAATAAAAATGCACTAACAATAGGAACAAGAAACAAGGCGTATAACAGAAAAACACCCATTTTTGATTTCGGCACTGTTTGAGGTTCACAACAACCACAAGCATTTTGTTTCTCTTCACCATTTTTCCATACTTGTACACATCCAAGAAGAAGTGAAACTGCAAAGGTCGCATATGTGAACTTTATCATTTTCGGTGCAATGAAATGGTCAATATTCCCTGTTACAAGAAGTTTAAATAACAGCATTGCAAAACCAATTAAAATGATACCGCGAATATAACTATGGAATCTTCTTTGTTCTTGATTACGCATTTTCCCCCCTCCTTAATCACATTATCAGCTGAACAACAATATACACAGCCACAATTACAATCCCAATAAACGCGAATACAAATTTCTTTTGGAAATAAGCAAATAACATAAATGTATTTTTAAAATCAAGCATTGGACCAAATACAAGAAATGAAAGAAGAGCTTTAGTAGAAAATATATGACCAAAAGATGCTGCGATAAAAGCATCAGCTGCTGAACAAAGGGATAATACATACCCAAATCCCATCATCACAAATGGTGAAATTACTTCACTATGTGCTACTGCATCAAGAGCATTTCGATCTAAAAACGTTTGAAATAAACTTGCCAAGCACGCACCAATTAATAAATATTTCCCTGTATCAAAAAACTCATCAACTGTATGATTTACAACATCTTTCCAACTCTTTTTTTGTTTTTCATGTATTGGAACTATTACATCCTTTAATACATTTTTCCCATGGTAACAGTAGTACACAACTAATCCAATAAGAAGTGCAACTAGAAAAGTTATACCAAAGCGAGCATATATAATCGACGGATTTGTTTGAAACGCATAAAAAGTTGATAAAAAAACAATTGGATTCATAATGGGAGCACTCACCAAAATAACAATACCAACATGAAGTGGTAACCCCTTTTGAATGAGCCTTCTTACAATAGGAATGATGACACATTCACACATTGGAAATATAACGCCTACAAATGCCGCTGGTAGCATCATAGCGATAGGTGACTTTGGTAGTACCTTTTGAATCATATCTTCCGTCACAAATACTTGAATAATGGAAGAAACAATAACCCCTAATAAAATAAACGGGACTGCTTCAAAGAAAATACTTAAAAAAATTGCATTTACGTTTAACCATTCTTTTGGAATACTCTTGTGCAAGTTTGATAGACTTGTAAAATCTACAAAAAATAACAAAAAAAGAAAGATAACAATGAGGATCTTACCAATTAACTCCTTTGATATTCTATTAAAAACCAACTTCCTCGCCTCCGTTTTATTCATATTTAAACGTATGCTTGTCCTCTTCTTCTATGACAAATCCCAAACATTTTTCATACTTCACTTCTATTCATAAATCGTAATCATTATGATTTATTGTTGCATTTCTCTTTAAAATTATTTATCATAAAACGTAATGATTACGATTTAACAGGAGGAATATACAATGAAAAAAATACCCATTACCGTTTTAAGTGGTTTTTTAGGTTCTGGAAAAACAACATTATTGAATCATATTTTGACAAATAGAGCGGGCTTAAAAGTAGCTGTCATTGTAAATGATATGAGCGAAGTAAATATTGACGCTGCTCTTGTGAAACAAGGAGGTTTTTCTCGTACAGAAGAAAAATTAGTAGAAATTCAAAACGGCTGTATATGTTGTACACTTCGAGAAGACTTAATTATTGAAGTAAATCGCCTTGTAGAGACAGGAGATATTGACTACATTGTTATTGAATCTTCCGGCATTAGTGAACCAATTCCTGTTGCACAAACATTTACGTATATAGATGAGACACTTGAAATTGATTTAACGAACAAATGTCGTCTCGATACAATGGTTACCGTAGTCGATGCAAACCGATTTTGGGATGATTTTGCAGCTGGTGAAAGTTTACTAGATCGAAAGCAAGCAATTGATGAAACAGATACTCGAGAAGTTATCGATCTACTAATTGATCAGATTGAATTTGCAAATGTGATTCTTTTGAACAAAGTGGATTTACTAGAAAAAGAAGATAGTATGGAACTCTATCGCCTCTTACAAAAATTAAATCCTGGAGCAAAAATCATTGAATCTTCATTTAGCGTGGTTCCACTAGATGAAATTTTAAATACAAATTTATTTAACTATGATGAAGCAAGTCAAGCAGCTGGTTGGATTCAGGAGTTAAATAGCGAACACCATACACCAGAAACAGAAGAATACGGCATTAGTTCCTTTGTTTATCGCCGCAAACGTCCATTTCATCCTGTTCGACTTATGAATTGGTTACAAAAATGGCCATTAGATATTGTAAGAGCGAAAGGTTTTTTCTGGCTTGCATCTCGTAATCACATGATGGGGCTTCTCTCTCAAGCTGGCTCTTCCATTACCATTCAAGGAGCTGGTGAATGGGTTGTAACATTACCTGCAGCTGAGCAACAGCAAATACTTAGGGAAGAACCAGAAATCTTAAAAAATTGGGATGATCAATATGGGGATCGAATAACAGAACTAGTCTTTATTGGAGTTGAAATGAATCAATATGAAATTGAACGCTCTTTGGATACATGCTTATTAACCGGGGAAGAAATGAATCAAGAGTGGGATGATTTTGTTGATCCAATTCCCCCTTTTACCGTTGTCTCATAATACAAAATTCATAAGATTACTAACTATAAAGTGATTTCAAAAACAAGATGGCTTCCTCAAAAGGTTACCATCTTGCTTTCGTTTATCATTCAGATTTGTGAGGCTTATTTATTACATTAGCCCATATAACAAGTACAATTGTACTTATAACAACAAAAATCCCATACCCAACCCCTGCAGCATCACCAATTGATTCTAGTCCAAATGGTAACAGAGCGGTAGTAATTCCTATTACGTAAGAAAAAATCCCAGATATTTTTGCAAGTTTCTCTTTATCCCCCACGAAAGTCTCTTCTTGGTATCCTGCAATGAGAAATAATCGCTTTTTTATATGAATTTGGTATCCCATAATAATGATTAACATGCCTACAAGAAAGCTGATTATAAATCCACCGATCATCAAATCCCTCCTTTACAATATTTTACCATAATTATAACTATTACATGTCTATCTTTAATGTTAAAAAATTCTGTTTATTTTTAATATTACTCGTGATATATTACATATTGTATTCAATATTTCAATTAGATTTTCTTTTTGAAAGGAGGACCCAGCTATGGATTCAGGAAGATTGAAAGGCATTATTATGGTCATTACAGGTGCTAGTTTATGGGGATTATCCGGGACCGCTGCACAACAACTGTTTCAACAAGAAAATGTTTCTACAGAATGGTTAGTTACAATTCGATTACTTATATCCGGAATTATTTTGCTCTTATTCTCCTCATTTGGCAGTAAAAAATCAGAAGTACTTGGCATTTGGAAGCAAAAAGCTGAGGCAAACAAAATAATTCTGTTTGGATTGTTAGGTATGCTTGCTGTACAATATACCTATTTTGCTTCTATTCAGGAAGGAAATGCTGCAGTCGCAACATTGTTACAATATTTAGCACCAATATTTATAACTGTTTACCTTATCTTTAAATGGAATATTCGTCCTACTAAAATCGATTTTATTTCTATCGTACTATCTTTAATCGGGACCTTTTTCTTGCTAACGAATGGATCCATTGATAATTTAGCTGTTTCAACACCAGCTATCGTTTGGGGCATTTTATCCGGTTTATCACTAGCATTCTATAGCCTTTATTCAAAGGAATTATTAGAGAAATGGTCTTCATCTGTCATTGTTGGATGGGGGATGATTATTGGAGGAGTTGGTGTAACCGTCTTACATTTTCTCTCCACGAACGAGTTTATCTTATTATCTGGCATGAAATATTTTCAGCCTAACAATCTTTTTCTCATTACATTCGTTGTTATTTTCGGCACACTCATCGCATTTTATTTATATTTAGACAGCATACGATATCTTACACCGAAAGAAACTACATTATTTGGTTGTACAGAACCACTTGCAGCTATCATTTCTTCTATTCTCATTTTGCATGTTCCGTTTCAATCGTTCCAATTTTTAGGCGCTCTTTGTATTATTGTAATGGTACTTGTACTAAGCCAAAAGCCAGATGAAGGAAAACCGAAACTACGACTTGCCGTTACGAAAAAACAAAACATAAAATGAAAGGAACTGTTCGATCATGCCTATTCCTCAAAACTATCGAAAGCAAGAAAGAGTATCTGCTAAATCCCTCGTTTTAAACCAACTACAAGATTGGATTATTGAAGGTGTTTTACAACCTGATGAAAAGATTAATGATGGAGAGCTAGCTGAAGCTTTAGGTGTGAGCAGAACACCGGTTAGAGAAGCACTGCAAGTGTTAGAACTTTCAGGACTGGTCGAGATGGTTCCAGGACAAAAAACAAAAATCACCCCTATAAAATTAGAAGATGTATCTGTCATTTATGAAACGATCGCTGGCCTTCATACCATTATTGGAAAACAAGCAATTCATCAAATAAACGACACCGACCTGATAAGACTTTCTGAAATAAACGAGGCATTTCAAAATGCTATAGATGAAAAAAATTCAAAACAAGCATTAAACTTAGATATACAATTTCATAATACAATCGTATCAATCGCTAAAAATACATATATCGAGCCTTTCTTAGCAAACATACAACTTCATGTGTTACGTCTTGAATACCTTTTTTTCCAAAACTTCATTCCTGCACGTAAATCGATTGAAGAGCACAATTTAATAATTGAGGCATTAAAAAACCAGGATGCAGCACAAATAGAACAAATCATGTCTCAAAACTGGTTACGACCAATGAAAGAAATCCAAAAAATAATCTCTATGAAATAATGAAAAGAGCCGTTTACGTGTTCTCTCAACACAAACGGCTCTTCCTTTACAATTCTATATAACTATGCGCGAATCTCGGCATATTTCTCAATGTCCCTATACTCTTTTTCTAGTTCCTCTAAAGAAAGCTCGTATAATTGTCGATCGAGAATTTTAAACACACCCGCCCCAATTAACTGATCAATTAACTGCCTCTTACGATTTTCAACAGCAAAACGGAGTTGACTACTCATCTTTTAAAAACTCCTTTCCACAATCATTGAAAATGATAATCTCTATCAATTACCACTTTGATTATAAAAGATGATATTTTAGAAGTAAAGTAATATCATGAAATATTTACCTTACAAACTGTTTGTGGCCACATTATATATATGTATGTTTCCTAAGATGGTTTATGACACTTTTTATCATCTTTTTTCTTTCATACTTTGCAAAGTGGTTCTTTATGGATAGAGTCCCTCTCTATTTCTATTTGAATCGTAACATGCTCTACATGAAAACTGTCCTTCAATAAACGTATTGCTTCTGCTAATACACTTTGTGCTTCCTCACCTTTTTCTATAACAAGATGACACGTTAAAACTTGAAAATCTGATGTAACCGACCATATGTGTAAATCGTGCACTTCTTTTACAATTGCAATGTTTAATAATGTATCTTTCACTTCTTCCACATCAATATATGAACGGTATCATGTGTTACACGCCAGCCACTTATAATGACTAAGATGGAAACGAGGATACTGGCAATTGGATCGGCAACTGTCTAGCCAAAAAATTTAATAAGTATCGCTGCAATAATTGCTCCCACTGATCCTAATAAATCACCTAAGACATGCAAAAAAGCACTTCGTACATTTAAATTTCCTTTCACATCTCCGCCTCGCATTAAAATCCATGCTGACGTAATATTAATGAACAAACCGAAAACAGCAATCATTAACATGCCATTGCTTGCAATCTCTACTGGTTCATGAAAACGGCGAATTGCTTCGATAAAAATGTATATCGAGATAGCAATAAGAACGCCACCATTGCACAATGTGGCTAATATTTCAATTCGCTTATATCCATATATTTTGTCTAAAGTCGCCTTTTTTTCTCCAATTTTAAAGGCAAGTAAACTTAAAGCAAGAGAGACTGCATCACTTAGCATATGCCCAGCATCTGATAAAAGTGCTAAACTATTCGTTACAAATCCACTAATAACCTCAGCAATCATAAAACTTGTCGTTAATATGAATACAACCATTAACGCTTTTTTATTTTGTGAATGACCATGATTATGTGAATGTCCCCTATAAATACCCCTTCAATAATAATTCCAGCATTCTATTATGCAACAAATATTACTAATTTATCATGATTTATCCATTTCAATTCATACACCACGAGTCACTCCTTTACTTAATTTCTTCGTGATTGTTAACACCAGTTCCTTGTTTCCCCGCAAAAAATATAACTATTTATTGTTTATAGTGGTTTCATGAAAAAGGACTGCCTTGTGTAAACAAGACAGTCCTTACACCTATTACTTCTTCAAATCAATCACAATATCATCTAAAACAATATCTTTACTTTTTGCTTCTTTTTTAGGTACTTCAATCTTCTTCTCTTTTCTACCACTCATTTCTACCCCGCCATGGTTTTCAGGAGTATGAACTCGCAAATTAATCCGGGGAGTAATAATTAGTTTCGTTGCATTTTCATTGAGCTTTTGAAATGTATCACTCCAATGAATATTATAGGAATCCTTACCTGATCCACCATTTCCTTCTCCAGAATAATGATTACCTAAATCATCTTTAACTTCCAACTCAACATCTACAGCATCCCATTCCTTCCTTGTATTTTTAGAAACTTCTTGATTGTAATAAAGAATAAACGTTATCGGTGACACTGCCACCTTTTCCATATTTACTTTTACGCCTTCTTTTTCGGAACTTCCACTAATTATTTTTTCTTTACTATCCATTGCCTTTACAGTAAGAGCAAAATTCCAATTCCCTTTTATTTCTTTCTTTTTATCCGGTATTTCTATTTTGTCTATATTCCATCTAAGGTTTATTTTGTCTTTTTTATTACTGCTATGATGTATCGTTGTCGCCATACCTACATACTTTTTATCTGCAACTTTAGAAATTTGAGAACTTCCTGTTCCTCCATCAGACCCCATTATATCTAACCCACCTAATATAATTGGGTCATCTCCTAAATCTTGCTCACTTTCCATTGAATATGTTATTGATACAGTTCGTCCATCAGAAATCACATCATTGATTGTTATTTTAATCCCATTACTTTCCCTCACCATATTTAACTCAGTAGAAAATTCTTTATAATTTTCATAAAGTCCCGTTCTACCATTATCTAAAAACCGAAAAATATTACCTACAATCGGAAGCCCTCCTGCATAAGTAGGAAATCCAATTCCAAGTGTTGCAACTGACAACCCTACTAAAATAGATGCAACAGCGACACCCTTTTTCCAGTTCTTCGTTTTTTTCTTTATATATATAGCCTGTTTTAAGTTACGTTTCACTTTTTCCTTTTCAAATTCATAAGCCTTCATTTCCTCTAATTCTTTTTCATCTATATCAATGTCATTTAACAGCTCGTAAATGTCTTTCATATTACACTACCTCCTAAACTAAGATTCGTAGCATTTTTTTGTAATTTCTTTTTCCCTCGATAAATCCGATTATCTATCGCCGCTCGCGTTAAACCGAGCTTTTCTCCTATTTCCTCCGTCTTTAACCCTAGAAGAAATTTCATGATAAAAATCTTTTGATCTATAGGCTCTAATTGATTAATTAACTTTATCAGTTCATCCCTATCTTCCATTATAATCAGTTCATCTTCTATCGATTTTCCTGTATTTACATCAAAATCATCTGAGGTAACCTCAACTTCCTTAATGGATTTTCTGTAGTAATCAATTGCTTTAAACTTAGCAACCGCTGCAATCCATTTCTTAAAATCTTCCGGCTCTCCATGAAACTTGTTTGCATTATTCCAAACTGAAAGAAAAATATCATTGATACATTCATCTATAAGTCCATCATTTTTAAGCGGAATAAGAACCTTATGTACGATTGCTTTTATTAATGACAAATAAGTATCGACAATAAACTCTAACGCATCTTCTTTTTGTCGCTGCAGCCTTTTTATAAAATTTTTCTCATTTGATTTCATTTCGCAATTCCCCTTATTTTTTTGTAAAAGCTTTTACACCTTATATAACGTACAGGAAAATTTTTTCTCTCATATTTATAATCATTTTTTCATTTTCACAGAGTAAATGTGTTTCCACATATACAATAAACCTTCGATACACTAGAAATATACTGAAGGTTTGTTTGCATTGGATTATTTAAATTTTACGTTTATTCAAGAAAAAGAAAATGAGCTTAGAATGGATTTGTCCTAAGCTCACTTTATGAAAAATATTAATTCGCATATTCTCTATTTTCTGTATCAATTGACCACCCAATGATAGTCGCACAATCTCTTCCCTTCCATTCAAGCACATTCGCTAATGCAGGTTCAATCTGAAGAGAATCTCCTTTATGCAGTACTTCAAGTAAAGATTGATCATCATCAAACGTTTGCTTATCACACTCTAACACACCGTCTGTCGCCAAAACAATATGATTCATTCCCTTCTCTAATCCACGAACTCCAGAAGTGAAGCAGGGTGAATTAGCAGCAAAAACATTTTTCCTTCCAATATATTCATAAAATTTACGTTTATTTAATCTCCCTTTTCCATTCTGTGATTGTTCCGAATGAAATAAATAAGCAAAGCACTCTCCTACTGATAACCAATATAAAAATTCACCTTTTCGTAAACAAATTAAGCACGCGAGTTCTTCATTCTCTTGTTCACATTTCTCAATAAATAACTCATCTGTAAATAACGCTAATAAATACATATGTGTATGGTGAAACGCAAGATGAACTGGATATGAGAATAATTCTTTTAATTTCTCTTTTCTTTCAGAAATTGCTTCTATTATATAATGTATATTTTTCGTTTTATGATGAGCATCAAAGATCATAACAAATTCAAATTCTAATTGCGTATCCCACCAAGCTAGTACTGCATCTCCTCTTTCATACGCATCACTCTCTTGATTCCCGCCATATACACCAACTGAAAGAGGACCACATTTTTCAACATGTATTTGGTCTAAATACATCTTTTCATGACTAATCCATTTAAATGTATTCACTTCTATCATCCTCTCTCTTGCTATTTGTATGCCTTTACATTAAGAGTACCGTATATTTCAAGAAAAATAAACTTTTTCAATAATTTTTATGCAAATAAAGGAATTTACTTCTTACAAAACGAATATATCGTATTATAAGATATAAATAAAAAACGGAGGAATATTATCATTATGAAGAACATCAATCAAAATTGGGAAACCATTTATTATCATTTACGGTATGAATATGAAGATAATCTTTCTCACCAAGCCATTCGGATTCTTCAAATCATTTCCCGAGAAACGGAGACTACAATTGGGAAAGTTGCATCTGAATTAGGCTTATCTCATAATACAGCATCAGAGCATGTGAAACGCCTTATTCAAAAAAGATTCGTTATAAAGGAGCGAAATAAACAAGATGAACGAGTCGTTAATCTAACATTGACTACAGAAGGTAAGGAAGCGTTAACGAAACATACATTATTAGATGAAGAAAAATTAAAAGTATTAGAATCTCAATTTTCAAAAGAAGAACAGCAATTAATCGAAAAGGCTTTTTCATTACTAGCAAAGGAGTCAAAATATGCATTTCCTCGTTAAAGTAATCGTTTCCGCCCTCATCATCGGTGGTGTAACTGAGTTTGCCAAACATTATAGTACAATTGGTGGTTTTATCGCTGCCCTTCCACTCATCAGTTTGCTTAGCTTGTTTTGGCTTTCATTTGAAGGTGGGAGCAAACAAGATTTAAGTCAATTTACTTTAGGAGTATTATACGGCTTTCCTGCATCAGCACTTCTATTATTTGTTGTTTATATTGGATTGAAAAATTCTTTTTCACTCAGTACCTCTGTACTATTCGGTGTAGGCATTTGGTGTATCGTATTTGCTTTTCAAAAAACATTTCAATCTTAGTGGAGGCTATTACCATGAATCGTTTTGTAAAAGTACGTGGAAAGAAAATAGAAGTTTGCACAATGGGAAATGGCTCTCAGACCGTTGTAATTCAAACAGGGATGGGATGTTCCTTTTATGATTGGTTCCAAATTGCAGAGAAACTTTCTTCAAATTATACCGTAGTTCTATTTCACCGCCCTGGTTATGGGAAAAGTGAACTTGGTAACGAACCACGTACAACACTACAAGCAACAAAAGAATTACAGGAACTATTACATATGTTAGCTATTCGACAACCCATAATTTTAGTTGGTCATTCTTATGGAGGGTTATGTGCGCAACATTTTGCTATGGTACACCCCAATCAGTTAAAAGCTTTGATTCTTGTTGATTCTACTTCTGTAAACTTACATCGATTAGATGAACTGGATTTACCTACCTCTGATCAAACCGATTCGGATGATATATGGCTACAAAAATATAGGGATTATTCCAATATGAATGCCGAAGCACTTCGTGCAGAACTAGACTCTACATTAAATCAATACAGTCACTTGTCACCATATAAACAAAAACAATACGTGAAATTCCTTACATCACCTTTCTTATATAAGGCTACTACTTCTGAACTTTCAGAGTGGAAATCTTGTGCACATAGAATAAAACAACTTAGAGTCACATTAAAAACACCATTAATCGTCATTGGAAGAGATCCCAATCATTCTATCGGGCAAATGATTCAAGAAGGAATGCCTAATGAAGAAGCTAAAAAGCTTGAAAAAACATGGCAAGAACTTATTCAAGAACAACGTATGCTCTCCCAAAACAGCCGATATATTCTCGCTCAAAATGCTAGTCATGGAATCGAAAGTGATCGCCCTGATATCATAATTCAGGCAATCCATTCCTTCGAAGTAAGTGACGTACATGACCCTGAAAACAATGAGCATTCTAGAATTAAATAAACATGCAAAAAAGAAAGCAGCCTTCACTGCTTTCTTGTCTTTTCATCTATTCATAACCTTCCTCGTCTTCATCACCATCATAATACGAGTTTCCATTATTCACATATATAGGTCCATTCGCAACATCAATACGAAGTACCCATGCCCAAGGTACAGCTAAGCGTTTATGTAATGCCCGCCAAAACCCTATTGACTTTCTTTCATACTCCTGGAACTCCTGAAGTATATCCTTGTAGGAGGAACCGTCTAGCTGAATATTTGCTTCTAGTAAACGAGAATAGGCATAGTGCTGTAATTCGAGTTCGGCAGCAACTTCCATCTCTTCTGGTGTTGCCATACCAATAATTGTTCCATCAGGTGGCACAATTTCATATACGTTATGAACTTCAATGAGCCCTTCTGGTGGATGATCTACTAACCCCTTCTCTTTCTCAAACATGTAAACAGCCTCCTTTATCATGCATTTTTTTTTATGTTACAAAAGCATACTTCTCTAACAAACCCGTTCTTTCCTGCTTTCTCGATAAAATTTTACAAATTATTCACATGATGACCTGTTTCTATATTTCAGTTTACTTTCTACTCTTGCAGTAGAAAGTAAACTCTCCTCATTAAAAGTCAATTTATATACATCTGGCATGTCGAGTGTTTTCCAAAAATGATAATCATATGTAGAATCAAAATAATTCATTATTAATACCATAATATTTCCATGGGTACCAACTACAATATTTTTCCCTTTATATTGTTTTAATATATTTTGAATACATGTAACACCACGCTTTTGTGCAATATCATTTGATTCCCCGCCTTTAAACGAGAAGATGGGATTCTCCCGCACCTTCATAATTGCTTCCTCAAAATCTTCTACCGGTTCTTTACTTAGTGGTCTCTCACGCAATTCTTCTTCAATTTGTATTGGCAATTGGAATTGGTTTGCAACCCCTTGAACCGTTTGAATCGCTCTTTTGTATGGACTAGAAATTACAACATCAATTTTCTCTTCTTTTAATAACTCTGCCACACTTTGCGCATCATTCCGTCCTTTTTCGGATAATGGACGTTCTCTTTCTTCCGGTGTATATATAGAATGGGCGTGACGGACAAAATATATATGAGTCATGAAAATCCTCCTTTTATTTTCTCTTCTATCCCATTGATTCTATTAGATATAGACCAATTCCTTTCAATATTTTTTGCTGTATAACAAACAAAAGGCACTTCATGAAAAAAGCACCTTTTGTTTACATAATAAAATTATATTGTTATAACTTTTTTCTAAATTCCTCACTCATTACTACAGATCGAATAAAATAATCTAAGTTATTCTTAAGTTTTTGTAATTCCATAGAATCTAAATCATTAGACATAAAGACTATTTCAACCTTGTTTCCTTCTTTATCTGTACCATAAAAACTATTTGTCAATACAAATGGAGTTGAACCTCCTTTTTTACCAGCATGTTCATATATACTATCTCCAACAGTCCCATTAAAAATCTTCTCAATCTCATCTTGCATTGGCTTTGGAAAAGCAGTTCTATTATTGATTTTCCCTATTAGACTCATGTAGTCTTTTGCAGTTGCCCTTACTAGCCTATCAGACCAAATACGTTGAAATTCCATGTCAACTTTTAATGGTATATTGTGTTTTTTCCATTCCACTTCATCTTTCATCCATTCATGTATTTTCAAAGCATGCTTTCTATATTCATCCATAGACATTTTACGTAACACTTCTAATGATTGATCTTTAGGTACATTCAGTTCTTTTTCTACATACCCTCTCATATATAAGGGGGATGTATATGGATAGAATGCATCATGGCTATTTAGCTCTAATTCTTTTAAGCTATTATTTATTCTTTCGAGTCCTAATTTTTCTAATAAATAGGTTGTATTTGCATTAGAACTAAAGTGAATCATACCTCGGGCTACTTCTTCTAAAGAAAGCTTTTCATTTTTTATTGCATTTCTTATTTTTGCATCCTCTAACCATGCAGGATGCGCTCCAGCATCTGTGTCTGGTACGTAGTATTTTTCTAAATCTTGTAATGGAATTTGCTCCTGTGGATTTATCTTTTCTTCTGAAACTTGTTTTGCAAATTCCACTGCTACTACTATTTTTGCCATACTTGCTAACGGTAGTTTTTTATTCTCATTCACAGTAGCTAAAATTTCACCATTTCTTCTAATCATTAATGAACATGTTTGCTCATTCTTATGCTCTTTTATGTAATCTAGCACATAGTTTGGATCTTCTTTTGAATAGTAATATTCCATAATCGCTATGATGATTGCTATAATAATAAAAATACTCCATCCTATAACCTTTAACACCTTCACTATATTGCTCCCCCTAACAAAATACCTTTTATCAATATATTCATTATATCAAATGTACAAGGGGGTTTTATGTAAAAAAATCCAGTGTTTTGCTAGAAACACACAAATGAAATAGCCCTCACTCGAGAACAAGGGCTACTCTATCTCACACGAAGTCACCTCTCCGTTTAATACAACCACTATATCAGACCGCTGTTCATCCGTAAAACGCATTAAATTAGGTGGTCCAATCACAACAGATTCTTTAATAGGTGCAAGATCCTTAGCTAAATGTTCAGCATTAACACCGTAAGCGACTTGGAATACTTCTGGTGGGGTCATTCTAAGGACATCTGAACCCTCAGCTGTTTCAAATTGATCATTATTGAAGAAGAGATGTAAATGGGCTTCTTCTGATACAGCCGTAATCCAGTGCCACCAACCCATTGGAATAAATACCGTTTGCCCAGCTTTCGCTCGATAATTTTGCAGTTGATTCGTTTCTGGATTTAAAATAGAAGTAATTGCTTCTCCAGAAACGATGACATCTAATTCCCAAGCGTTTGGATGCCAATGTGGTTCCCTCATATGACCTTTCGTCATAAAAAGATCGACAAACGCTCCTCCAATCATTGCTGGTAATTGTGTTGAAGTCACTTCATAAGCAATATTTTTATCATCTCGTTTAAAAAATATATTTTCCCGTGAGTCAAAGAAAAGATTTGGTGTCCCAGAACTTTTCTTTAAGTTTTTATTATCTGGAACATATCCTGAATTAGCCATTCGATCCCTCTTTTCTATTCCCAACATTTCATACTTAACATTGTATCGTATGGAAGAAATCAAACTGATGTGCCTATCTACTATCGTTTTTACATAACAAAAAAACATGCTCCACAATGCTAGCATGTTTTGTGATATCCTTCACATTGTTTAACTAAAAAATAAACCTCTTTACTTACCATGATGTAACATTAAATCGCCAAGTTCTTCTTCAATATGATTTAACTTTGCAATCCCTTCTTTCCATTTGTGGATATAACGTGAAACTCCAAAAACAAATAAAGCAATAATAGTAGAAAGAATAATACCATATACGATAGCTACTGTACTCATAAGTTACACTTCCTTGTAATAGGTTATACATTTATTATATTCCTTTTTTTGATGAAATAGTGGAAATTCAAGTTATTGTAACAAAATTGATTTTTCTAATTATACAAAAAAACACCCTAATGGGAGAAACCCTAAAAACATTAAGATTCCTCCTATATTTAAATATTACTCCACACCAACAGAAACTGTTTCTGGCAATGTACTTCCACCATCAATTACAATGTGTGTTCCTGTTATGTAACTTGATTCGTCAGATGCAAGGAATCCAGCTAATTGTCCTACTTCTTCAATTTTCCCTAAACGTCCTAACGGAACACCTGAAGCGATTCCATCAATAACACTATTCGGTTCATTTGGATCAGACTCATTTGCAATTTGCTCTGCCATTGGCGTCATAATATAGCCTGGACAAATCGCATTTACCGTAATATGATGCTTGGCTACTTCACGTGCTAACGCTTTTGTAAATCCCCAAATAGCGGCCTTGGTTGTCGCATAAGCTGTTTCTCCTTCATCTGCAACTAGCGTTCCTGTTACAGAAGACATGTTCACGATTTTTCCATAGTTTTTCTCAATCATATATGGCAAGACCGCTTTAGAGAAGTTCCACACACCGTTAATATTTACTTGAAATTGAAAATCACGCATTTCATCTGACATCTCTAAAAAGTTAGCAAGACGAATAACTCCTGCGTTATTCACTAATATATCAATCTTCCCATATTTTTCGTATACATCTTTTGCTATTTCTTTTACAGCTGCAAAGTCAGTTACATCTACTTCGTAACTAGCTGCTTCTAACCCCTTACTAACAATTTCTTTTGCTGTTTCATGAACCTTTTCTGAAATATCAACAAGTAATACTCTCGCTCCTAATTCAGCAAATACATGGGCAATTCCAGCACCATTCCCCATTGCAGCACCGGTAACAAAAGCAACTTTTCCATCTAATTTTCTCATTTCATAGCCCCCTTATGATTTGTAGAAAACTTTTCCAATAATTTTATCATACCAAATATTTCCTGTGTTTTTTTTATTTCTTTCATTTGTTAAAAAATGTTCAAAAAGAAAGGCTGTCATAAAAATGACAGCCTCATACATACCTTTTCAAATACTATTCTATTAGTTTTTCTTCGCTTCTATTTTTTCTTGTGCATTTTCAGCTTTATCCAATACTTCTCCAGCTTTCTTCTGCTTTTCTTTTACTTCATCAATACTATCTACCGCTTTAATTACTTTATCAATTCCTTCTTCGTCCACTTTTTTCTGCTTTGCAATTCTTTCCTTTTCTTTTTCTTCAATGTCTTTTGCCTTTTGAAGCATATTTTCTGCGTTTGACTTTACAGATTTCTCAAGGGATGCATCCTTTTTCTTTTGTAATACTTGGTTCGCGTCATCCTTTGCTTCTAAATATTTACCATCTTTTAACGCCGTTGCACCATGATCCATCAGGCTAGCAACTTCTTTATAGGCTTTTACCTCGTTCGTAGATTTTTCTTTTTCTGCTTTTTCAAACCACATAATTGCGTCACTATATTTCTCATCTTTTAATGCCTGCATACCTGTATCAACTTGGATATCGTAATTACTGCTACATCCAGCCACTATAAACAGTACAAAAAGCATTACAACCATTTTGTATTTCATGTTGTTCTTCTCCCTCTCTCTTGCCATTCAACATGGATTTCTAAATTTAATTTATCATAACTAAAAAACACTTTCAAAAAAGAAAAAACTTCATTTCCTTCAAAATGAAGTTTTCCTAGAAAAACATTGTACATCTATGCTGATACATCCACTTGTTTTTTCACATCCATTTGTTTCATCCCTAATAATACTACCATCCATACTCCAATAGCCGAAATAACCATTACCATACTAGTTGGCATTATATCTAATAAAAATCCATACAAAATAATTCCAAGAGGCGTAATTGCCGTAGAAATTGTTTCAATTAATCCAAAAACCCGTCCTAGATATTGTGAATCAGTTGTTTTCTGAACATATACTTGAAGGGGAACATTGATGGAAATGCTCGTCATTCCAAAAATAAGCATAAAAATTATATAGTAAATAAAACTTACCGTCCCTGGAATTGTAACTAATAACGGAAATGCAGTACACAAATACAAACCCGCTAAGACAAATAAACTAATGCGAACCGCGCGAAATAAATTATTCATTTCCTTACGAACAGATAAAACAATTGATGCAACCAACATTCCTACCGCCAACATTCCTTCCACAACACCTAGTTGCTGAGACGATAAACGTAAGTTTTGAATGATAATATACGGAAGTGCAACAAACAGTGCACTGCCAAAGAAATTAATCCAAATAAACACTTTTAACATCGTATACATATCATCACGTCTTTTTACATATAAGAATCCTTCTTTAATACTGGATAAAAAATCAGCTTTCTTCTGTTCTGCTTGTACTTTATACAGATCAAATGCAATAAAAAACTGTACAATTACCGCTAAAAAAAATGTAATACCATTTAAAAGAAAAAAGAATTTCATTGAAAACAAACCAAATACCATTCCACCAATAACTGGTGCTAAAATAGTCGAAAGTGCTGTCGCTGTTTGGTTTAAAGAACTCGCTTGTTGAATACGTGCACTGTCAACTAAAGTTGGAATAGAAGCCGTAAAAGAAACAGAATAGAAACTTGCACATATCGATAACAGTGCTGCAGATACATAGATGAATAGAAGTGAAATGTCAAATAAAGTAGAAAGTGCAAACATCGTGAACATGATAAGACTACTTAATAAATCCGCACCAATAACAACCCACCGTCTGTTTATTCGGTCTGCCACAGCCCCTGCAATTGGTCCACATACCATTCTTGGAATAGAACCACAAATAAGCGTAATTGCAAAACCTACTCCTGATCCTGTTGTTTTTAAAACATATAACCCCATTGCAAACGTATAAATCCCTGCACCTAATAAAGAAGTCATTTTTCCA
This sequence comes from Bacillus pseudomycoides DSM 12442, assembly GCF_000161455.1. Taxonomy (GTDB): domain Bacteria; phylum Bacillota; class Bacilli; order Bacillales; family Bacillaceae_G; genus Bacillus_A; species Bacillus_A pseudomycoides. The sequence continues at coordinate 1,516,699 of NZ_CM000745.1, read as the reverse complement.
ATCATCATCAAAATGATATTTCTCGTTGCGATTTTGATTCTCGGATCATTTTGACTTATACTTACATCCCCCATTACGCCACTCTCCCCTAAAAAGTTAAATTGTGTTAAACTTATTATATAATCATTTTTTAAATTTTTACAACAAAAAGTTTAATTGCATTTAACTTTTTTATAATAAAGGAGCAACGATATGGCTACTCTTGGTGAAAAAATTAAAGCATTGCGAAAAGAAAAGCGTCTTACTCAGACACAATTAGCTGGCTCAGAGCTAACGAAAAGTATGCTGAGTCAAATTGAAAATGGGAAAGCAACACCTTCTATGAAGACATTACAATATCTTGCTAGTCAGCTTGAATGTGAAGCAAGTTTTTTACTAGAGGAGGACAACGAAGAAGTAACAAAGCTGATTCCAAAAATGGAACAAGCTATAAAAAATAATCAATTTGAAGAAGCGTATCGTACACTGCTACCTATTGTTCAAAAAGAACTACCACCTACTTTAAGTACAGCTCGTTTATATAAACAATTTATAAGCGTTGCATTTAATATGAAAGATTACAGCATACATTCCTATATTGAAAAAGCCGTAGAAATTTTTCAAAAGTATACTTTATATCGTGAAAGTACACAAACTAGTTTAAAGCTGTGTTATGTATTATTTGTCCATAAAAAATATAAAGAATGCCTAGAACTTCTTACCTCTATTCGAAAAGAGTATGAAGCAAAACAATTAGAAATGGATCTTATTATACAAATAGAATTATTCTTATGTGAGGCAATTGTTTTACTCGCATATGGTGATTATGATGGGTGCGAAAAAATTATCTTACAAGCTCTTGACTTCTCAAAAGAAAATCAAGTGTATTATAAAACAGATGAATTTTATCGAATTCTCTCCTACCAAAATGTAATAGTGGCAGATGAAAATAAATATCTACACTATATAAAAAAATCCGAACAATTTGCCGTTTTCACAGAAAATATTTTATCTATTGCGATTATAGATATATTAAAAGCTTATTATTATAATACAATAACAAATGAATATACATTAGCTCTCAAACATCTAGATTTATTTAGAACAAAACTTCAAGATAAACCGCTCTTTCAAGAGGACGGGGTTTATTACCTAGAAAAAGGAAAGGCTTTATACGGCCTTAAGCGATATGAAGCAGCATTAGAAACATTACAGCAAGCGACAATTCCAGATTATATGTTTCACCCACTAGACCAAGCATGGATTATAACTGGGGGGGCTTACCGTGCCCTTTGTTATATGGAACTCAAAAATAAGAAAAAGGCGCTTCGAGAAGCAACAGAAGCTTTTCATGCTATACAAGAATTCCCTGATTCGACATTTACTGTGTTTATTAAAGAAACATTACAAATAATACAAAAACTTTAAACCCATCTCAAAATGGTATATTATTCCTCCTTTTCAGCAAAAATAATAAAGATGGGAGGAATGTAAGAATGAATGTACAACGTGCAAAAGAGCTTTCCGAGTCATCAGAACAAGCGCATGTTAGTTTTCAAGGCATGCCCGTTATGATTCAACATGTTGATGAAAGCAATGAAACCGCCCGCATATATGATGCAACGAATCCAGATCGCGAATTAACAGTTCCAGTTAATAGCCTAGAAGAAATATAAGAAACTCCACTTCAGTTTTATTTGAAGTGGGGTTTTTCTTGTATGCCGTATGATTTGTCTTTCCAAATATTTTTATCATCACTGCACGAATAACGTAAATTTCTATTTTTTCAACAGTTATCCTAATATGGTACGGGATATTTCTCAAAACATTTTTATACTCAAAAGACATACTATTCAATCTTTATGATATGATACAATCCATAAGTATATTTGGAGGGATACGATGAGGGATACAAAGCAAAGTAACGAACCTTATTATGCAGTTATATTCACTTCCCAGCTTTCACAAGACACGACTGATTATGGCGATGTCGCTGAAGAAATGGAAAAACTCGCTAAAGGGCAACCTGGCTTTATAAACGTTGACAGCGTACGGGATGCATCTGGTCTCGGTATTACAATTTCATATTGGGAGTCACTTGAAGCAATTAAACAATGGAGAGAAAATGCAGCACATACTATAGCAAGACAAAGAGGTCGTGAACAATGGTATGAAAGCTTTCATATGAAAATATGTGTTGTAGAAAGAGAATATAATTTTCAGAGGAAAGGTTTATAATCAATGAAGAACAAAGTAGCTCTGATTGTTGTTCACGAAATATACGGCATAAATCAGCATATGCAGGATGTCATATCCAGGTTTTCTTCACCACAGGTAGATATCTTCTGCCCAAGTCTTTTACAGCTAGATGCTCCTTTTCATTATAATGATGAACAAAAAGCTTACTCCCATTTTATGCAAAACGTTGGATTTCAACATGGAAAAGAAAAAATTGAAGAAATGATTATACAGTTTTCAAAAAATTACCCATATATTGGACTCATAGGTTTTAGCATTGGCGCAACCATCTCTTGGCTATGCAGTAACAATCCAAAAGTTAATTTTATTATTGGCTGCTATGGCTCTCGCATACGAGACTACTCTTATATTATTCCTACATGTCCTACTCTTTTAATTTTTCCAGAAACAGAATTGAACTGTTCCATTTCTTCTCTTATTACGACATTGCAAAGACAAGACAACTCATTTCTACATATACAACAGTTCCCAGGAAATCATGGATTTCTGGATCCTTATACTACAAACTATAACGAACAATCTACAAAACAAGCATATGAAATGATTGATTCATTTCTTCTAAAAACTATAACGAAACAAATGTATTAAAGGAGTTTTGCTATGTCATTTACATTACTTTTACTTGCTTTCGTTATTCTAATCATTCTCATAACGTTAGCTTTCATTTTTACAACTCTTAAAAATCGTAAATATTTAAACCTTCCTTATCGACATTCCTTTATCGTTATGACCTTATTTCTTGGACATTGGATTTTAGTTTTGACTAGTTTTTATACATTACTCCCTAATTATATTAGCGATTTTATTTTTCTACCAATCTGGTATTTTCTTTGTATTTTAGGATTTATGGTTTTCATAAAAGAATGGAAAAATAATCGAATTATTTCTGTATCCGTCGGTGCTTTCTCTTTTATCAGTCTACTCTTCGGCATACTATTACAAGGAATTGCTAAAATGTAAGTTTGTTTTATAGGAGCTGATTTTTAAGAATCAGCTCCTTTTTCTACACGTAAATAGGAAGCATTTCGCAAACGATCGTTCCATCCATACAGGAATGAATAGATATAGTGCATAGGCTATAGTCATCCAAATTGCGAAAGATAGAACTTGTTGTGATGAAAGCGTCGAAAAAATACTAGAGGAAGAATAAAGAATGAAAGTATCTAAAAACAACCCTATCCCGGTGCCGAAAATCCCCCACCTAACTTCTTTACTTTTTCTGAATTTTGAGATGGGGTCTTACTGCCCGTTAACGCGGGATAAATAAAAAGAGGAAGAAAAGCCTAAAATCAACTTCTCTTCCCTCTATTTTTTTTATGAGATTGTATTGTCATGGAATCACAAGGTGTGTAGTAAATTTGTGGAGTTGCTTTATTAACAAGCATTGTAAAAGTAAGCAGACCAATGATGAAGAAGATAAAAACTATAAACAAAATAGCACCTATCGTTAAAAGAATCATAACACCACCCCTATTTCATTCATGATATTACACTCTTCGATATACTATGAAAGAAATCCTTGTTATATAAACAAACGTAACAAAATAATCACAATCACCCCAGTTAACACTGTTCCTAACAGGCTACGTGTATAAACAGCAACAAAGAATGTCGGAATTGCTGCAATTATATAATCCCATTGCATCGTTTTATTCATAAAGAGCACTTCAGCAAGGAGCGCCGCCAATATAGCAATTGGTATATAACTTAACCATTTTAATCCCCAATCTGGAATTTGTATTTTACTAAATACAATGAGCGGTAATAGGCGCGGAATTAAAGTAACCAGACCTGCTCCCATTAAGAGTAATAACACATCGATTCTTACTTCCATCTTTCAATCACCACCCCTATTGTTGCTGCCGTAAGTGTTGCAATTATAACTGCTACGCTTGCCGGAACGAAAAAATGTATGCTATATGCGATTACAATTGCCACAATCGCAACACTGAGATGAATGACTAATTTTGGATGACTACTCATTAACTGCAGGACAAATAATCCAATAAACATAGCTGGTAAAGCATAATCCATACCATACGTATGAGGGTTTGGTATCCACTCACCAAAAATACCACCGATGACATTCGCAATGATCCAGTTTAAATATGCTGTCACATTTAAACCAAGCATCCATCTCTCGCTTAGATACTTCTTTTTTGAAGCTTGCTGAACCGCAAGACCAAATGTTTCATCTGTAATTTGCGAGCCAATTATCATATTTTTCAAGAAAGGAACCTTCATTAAATACGGGGCAAGCGCAGCACTCATTAACAGATGACGTAGATTGACAAAAAATACGGTGAAAATAATTGCAGAAGTAGGTGCTCCAGCGGCAAACATACCAGCGAGTATAAATTGTGAGGAACCAGCATAAATCAAAGTAGACATTAATGCTATTTCTGCTAACGAAAACCCTGCTGTTTTTTCAATTACACCAGCTGCGATACCAATACTTAAATACCCTAGTACAGTTGGTAAACAATCTTTCACTCCCTGTTGAAATGTTTCATTCCCGTGCATTGTCATCTGTACTTCAGCCCTTGCCATCACTCTTCCCCCTTCGTTTCTTGCATCAAGCGTTTACCCGTTACAACGTGAACTAAATCTGCATTACCACGCCATAATGCATCTAATTTATCAGGACCAAATTCCTGTGTAATTTCTTCAACCATAATGTCATGACGAATATATTCTATTGCGACAAGCACTAATGCTGGATCATATGTTGTAACAGCCCATGATGTACTATGTTCTGAAAAATTGGCAATAAGCACCTCTTTTCCATCTCGTGCAACAATTGTTAAATGCCCCCCCATCCGCTCTTTCACAACATCTGGAGTCATATAATTATGATGAAATGTTGTTCCTATTTTTGTTTGAGGTGCCCCAAAAAGTATCGAAAAAACATGTACACCTTCTTGTTCCTTTTTGTGAATAAGAGGCTCCAGCTCGCTCACTTGCTGTTCCCATACAGAAATCCATAACTCTTCTTCTGCACGCTCAATAATGTTACTTATTTCCTTTAAAATTCGTTCATCCGTACGAATATGAGAGATTATATCTACTTGACGCTCCTGCTCTAAACAATTTAACTTCTGATCAAGGAAATCAAATGACTTTTCAAAATCTTGTCGCATTCGATTCATTAACTCACTTGCCGATACTGGAACGTACTTAACTGGTTCTGAGGGTACTAAATGCACTGCGCCTTTATCCATCAATTTCCCAAGTACCTCATAAATCATGGAACGCGGTACACCCGTTTGTTTACTAATTTCATATCCTGTCGCAGGATAATGTTTTAATAAACCGATGTATGCTTTACATTCATATTGTGAAAACCCTAACTTTTGCAATTCTTTCATGACTTCATCCACTGTAATCCCTCACTTCAATTTACCTCTATTTGCATTTACATGACAGCGCGTACTTCAAAACGACGATTTTGCTTTCTTTACTTTTACAACTTCAAAAGTATTCTCACCTTATGTAAGTACGCCTGTATCGCATTCTTGTCCTCCACCAGTTGGATAAAATATCGTTTCTTTTACAAATACTCGGTTTCCATCCACTCTTGTTACTTCTGTTTGACAGTTTTTTTATATGCATCCTGTAAAAATAATGCCTCTGGCATGTTCCCACTCCTTTAGTAGTTATTACTATACCTACTAATATAAAAAGAAAAAAATGTACAGTCAATAAAATTCTGAATTTTGATTCGATTAATAAGAAATAAGCTATCTTTAAAACAAGATAGCTTGATTACATTTATCCCGCTGCTAATCCTCAGCGAAGGTTTTCTTCCTCTCTACTAAGAGCTCGATACATTATATTTCCATATACTTATTTAAGTTTCTCATATTCCTTCAAAGCATTTTGTAAAGTTAAGGTTAATGGTTCTGGAAGACTATCTAATGAAAACCACCCCACTTCACTAATAGCATGTTTTTCCAGATTTTCTGCTATCCCATTAGTTACTTTTGCAATATACGTCGGACATACCCAATGTGCTTCTTCTTCAGGTAAAATGTGATTCGTCACACATAATAACGATGTGAGTTCAATTTCTAACCCTACCTCTTCTTGAATCTCCCTGACAACTGTATCTTCTGCTGTTTCCATCCATTCCACTTTTCCACCTGGGAGACTCCAGTGCGCTTGCTCTGGTGCCTTCTTTCTCCGTACAAGTAATAACTCGCCTTGCTCGTTTAAAAGAAACGCTCCAACACCGACGCGTGGATGTAACTTTTGGTTCATATTAACTTCTCCTCTTAATTTGTAAGTTTTCTTGATTTTAACATAAAAATAATAGAGCTACTTTCTATCAGCTTCATAAAAGCCAATAGAAAGTAGCTCTCATTGTTTCATAGATATTATTTGTTCTTTTGTATCCATTTTGTCATGATGAAGTTTGTTTTTCTCCAAATATTGTTTACACATATTCACAAAAGCTGGTAATGTTCGAATTTGATTAATATCAGAGCTCTCAATAAAACGATTCATTTGATTTGTCATTTCGTCCATACTAGAAATAACCTCTTCTTTTTCATATCTCAATCTCTCATTTTCAGCACGAAGATTTTGAAGCTCTTTCTGTATCTCATGTGTATTATTTTCTTTTGTATGCCCAGCTGCCATACTCGAAAGTTTGTAAATCCCTTCCATAAATTGATATAGTTCTTGTTTCTTGCCCTCTACACCAATTGTTTCAAAATTATCGACAATCCCTGATAATATAGTAACCAGATTATTCTCTGTCTTTTCACTTTGGACCACTATACTTTTTACTCTATTCTCCTTCTCACAAACATACTGTTCTGGCTCGTGCTTTTTCTTACGCCCCGGCTTACCCTTTTTTATATTTTCAAATGGCAGCTCTTGATTTTTTAATTTATAATACGTATTCTGCAGTTGACTTTCTGTTTTCGGAAATAATTGTAGATTCTCTTTACTAATTGCCTTTGAAGTATCTGAAATATTTAAATTGTAATGCTGACAAAATTGATACGTAGCATATAAAAGTTCTAATTCAGATTTCAACCACATCATTTGAGATTGTTCGTATGCAAATAAACCACCCATTTTTTCAATCTCTCTTTGAAAAGCTATCATTTTATCATATAAGTCCATTAATTCTGCATACGTCACATGGAACTCTCTTTCTATTTTTCTACATTCCTCTTCCACTTTCTGAATATTTTTTATTCCATTTACAATATTTTTCAAAAGATCTAGTACATGAATTGCTGTCTGTTGGTACATTTTATATTCACTCCCACTCAGCATTTTTGCAATTTCAACTTCTTCTTTGTCTTTTGTAAAAATAAAAAAATATTATGGGAATATTTTATAATATTTCTGAATTATTAGTCAAACGAACGTAAAATTGACACATTCTATTTTTATATTAATATTAGTTTATAGCAATATGAGGGGGATCCATATGGAACATAACATTTTAAAAGTCATTGCACTAGCAGAAAAACTTAAATACGAAATGCGACATAGCTGGCTTTCTAATGGTCGGCAAGAGAGTGTTGCGGAACATACGTGGCGTATGTCCCTTATGGCTGTTTTAGTTCAGCCTTATTTAGATAAAGAAGTAAACATGGAAAAACTATTAAAGATGGTTATTATCCATGATCTCGTGGAAGCAGAAGCCGGGGATATTCCTGCTTTTGACACAATGAACAGCGAACAATTACAATTACAAAAACAAGAAAATGAACAAAAAGCCATTTTGAATATTAAACATACATTAGAAGGTCCTCTTGGGGACGAACTGTACAATTTATGGATAGAGTTTGAAGCAAAAGAAACATACGAAGCGAAAGTGGCAAATGCTCTTGATAAACTAGAAGTTAAAATTCAGCATAACGAAGCCGATATCGATACTTGGATTCCCATCGAACATAAAATGACGTTCCAAGTTGCCAAACATACTGACTTTGACTCATTCTTATCAAAATTACAAAAAATTATTGAACAAGAAGGCGAAAAAAAATTAATTGCTGCCGGCATTGATGTCGAGGCATGCAAACAGTAGCAACTCACTGTTTTTCATACTTTTTTGCAGATGATTAAAGAAGTATATACCGTTTTATAGAATATTAAATTACAAAAGGTGACACACATTAATGATGTACAATGTGTGTCGCCTTTTAATTTTTATGTTTTCACTTTTTATGCTTGGATAACATTTCAGTTGTCATCTTTTCCTGTCAAAATCTTTTAAGATAGTTAAAGAGTTCTCTTTAACTCATAACACCATTATCTTTGAATGAATACCATTTTCCATCAATGAAATGTTTACCTATCGCCATTGCACCGTTAGACTGTAAATAATACCAATTCCCATTCTCTTGTAACCAGCCTGTTTTCATCTTAGCACCAACAAAGTAATACCAGCTTTCTTTATAGCTTAGCCAGCCATTATAAGCAGCTCCGTTTCCGCTAAAATAATGCCAATGGTTGTCAATTAAATTCCAACCTTTTGCCATTGATCCATCAGAAAGGAAATAATTACCATCAGGATGTGAACCTATCCAACCTAATAGCATTTTATTATTATCTGGATTTAAAAAGTATGTCTTACCATTATATTCAAGAAAATCCCAGTGTAGCTTTCCCCCTTGGTGAACATAATACCAATCTCCCTCATACTGAAGCCATCCTTCATTGGTATATAGCGCACCGTCTGCTCCTAATAAGTAACCATTATATTGCTCTTCAATACGACCCGTTTTCATTTTTCCGTTTGCATCAAAGTAGTACCATTTTCCTCCATCTTGTAACCAACCAGTTTTCTTCATACCATTTTGATCATAGAAATACCATGTGTTTCCATCTTTTACCCAACCTGTTTTCTGCATCGTCTGTTCTGTTTTTGGAGTAATCTGTTTCACAGTTTCTTGTTTTTCTGCATGAGATACTGCAGGAGCTACAAGCATTGTAGACATTAAAATAGGCAAAATAACTTTCTTTATTTTCCATATCCACCAAATAATGAATAATTTTAGTTTTTATTTCCACAAAGAGAATTATATTATCATATACAAATATAATCAATAATTTTTTGTAATGAAATCGTAATATTTTTAACTTTATAGAAAATATATTCATTTAAAAGTAACTTTAAATACATTTTTGAGATATTAAACAGATTAATGTATACTTTTTGTAATATAAAATAAAAAGAATGGAGAATATTTCATACTTTTGTATGAATCATTCTCCATTCTTTTTATTGATTTAACCAAGAAGGACATAGATTACAATTACAAATAAGAACAATATATTATCTAAAGAGGAGGATTATTTATGATCAAAGGATTATACGAATCACATCTACCCGTTCGCAGCCTAGAAAGATCCATACCATTCTATGAATCATTGGGATTAAAACTATATAAAAGATATGAGGATACTGCCTTCTTTTGGATTGTAGAAGAACAAAGTTGGCTCGGACTTTGGGAAGGAGAAGAATATAAAACGCCGTATCATCCTTCCCTTCGCCATATTGCGTTTCAAGTAGACTTCGAGTTTCTTCATACATCTATTAAGTGGCTGAAAGACCGAAATATTACGCCCGTTCCATTTAGTAATCGAACTACCATTGGACCTTTTGTTCGCCCTAACCAAGGCAATGCTTCTGTCTATTTTAAAGATCCAGATGATAATAGTATTGAGTTTATTAGTTTTGTTAATGTTCCAGATGAACTAAAACATATTACAGAAAAACTTTCTTTAGAAGAGTGGACTACACTATCACGATCCTATTTGTAGATGATTTAATAACTAGATATCATCGGTACCTCACTGGGCAATATGATTGCTCAAATAATTAATGTGAAGGCTTTTTTATTAATAGTGTTTCTCCCATCATTTTGGCATTACACATTTATAAAGAAAAGCGACTTTTACAAGTCGCTTTTCTACATCAAATATTTCAAAGTTAAAAGTACACCCACTGCAATTACAAATATATTGAAAAAAATATACCAAGCAGAAAAAGAACAAATACATTCTTTTCCCTTGAGGTATTTCTTATTTTCTTTAGTCAAATTAAAATTGATACTCGTATACAATATAATCAAAAATGTTTGTAAACCCTAGGCTCTCTGCTATAGCAATTGAAGGTTTATTCACTTCCATACAGTCCCAATAGGGCACATACCCTTGTTTGAAACATTCTTGAACAAATATATGTGCGACTTTCTTGGCAAGATTCTTCCCTCTATGTTCCAAAATTGTCTCGATATTTACCGCATGCATATTCCCACTTACAAATCCTGAAAAACAAAGACTCACCACTTGATCCTCATGCAAAATCACATACCCAATTCCTTTTTCAAAAAATGATTCCATCGAATTCCAAAATGATGTAATTTGTGAAACGAAAAATGATTGCTTGAGCAAAGAGTATGTCACAAGATTTTCCTTCGTTACTTTTAATACCGTATATACCTCATCAATGATTGGTTCATTATATGTTTTGTACGCACTTTCATATAATTTGTATACTTTTTGATTGGATTCCTCGTATGATTGTTCACATAATATTTCTCTAATTGTACGATCCCACCCTACTTGATGACCAAATCCTTCAAACCACTTCAAGTCCAAACAGGCTGCTTCTTGTGCAATTTGTTCCCTTAAAACCTTTTTTATTTCAAGGTTAAACATTTTGTTATTTGCCTCACCAATAAATACAAAACCATCTAAATTTCCAAGCCAAACTAAACCAGACCGTGGTTCGCTCGCATTGTCAACAAATATACGGCCCGAATTATTCCCTTCAATGATAGCTTGCACTTCTATATGCCTTTCCTTTTGTAGAAGATGTTTGCAATTCATAAACTGGTCTTTCTGCAATTCGTATATCATCTTTTTTCTTTCCTTTCATGTGTATCAGCGCTTAGGTTTCATCACCTGCTGTACAATCTATGAATCCCTGCAATAACTTTCTATCTTCTAGAAAAGAAAGGGTAATACCTGCTATTTCTTCACTGCTTTTCCAAGCCACTTCATAAATTAATCCATCTGGATCGCATATTTCTTTATTTCCTCCAATTACTTCTACCTCATAATACACAATGTGAACATCATATCCATTACTATTCCCCTTCTTTTCGTACATACTTTTAATGACACGTACATCATATCCCGTTTCCTCTTTCACTTCTCGTATACAACACTCCTCAAATGTTTCCTCTTCCAATTTCCCACCAGATGGAATAGACCATTTTAGTTCTGCTTCTTTTACATCTGGGCGCCCTTGCAATACCATTAACAATTTCCCATCATTATTTTTACATAATGCCGCTGCACCTTGAAATATTCCCATTTCTCTCTCCCCATTCCTTAAAATAAAACCATATTTCCTGTTCGTTTCGCATGCTTTTCTGCTTTTCGAACAAGCACATACGATATTCCAATTAAAATGATTAATAAGCTAGCTAATAAACCTAACTCTGGAAATACATTTATAATACTTTTTCCTTCCATTAATAATGAACGGAAAATTTGAAGTACATACGTTAATGGAAACAAAGCTGCTAGTACTTTGCCCCATAGTGGTAATACAACAATGGGAATGCGTACACCCGCAAAAAATTGCATCGGTTCTTCTAATATTGTAAATAGAATACTAGCATCTCGTGAAAATAAAAAAATCGTATTTAAGCAACCCCCCCACACAACAGCCGAAATACATAAAATCATAAAAGCAAATACAATATTTTCAACTGGTGGTATCGGTGTGTCATTCAGAAACAATGCGATGAGAATCGAAAACATCGTAAACATCCATACTCCTTCTATTAAATTTGCTCCTGCCCGGCAATACATCATCCATACACGCGATGCTGGTGTTAAAAATATAAGTTCCAGTGTTCCATTTTGGCGTTCCCATGACATTTGCCATGCCGATTGAACAAGGCTCCAAAAGAAAACATATCCAATATAACCTGTAATGAGAAAAAAACTAATTTGTTTTGGATCCATCCATTTTGCAAGCGGGCTAGTATTTGAAGTATCAAATGGCTTCACCGAAAAATAAGCCGTTGCAAATAATAAAACCGGCCAAATGAATAAAGAAAAATAAACCATCTTACTATGAAAATGATTGCGGTGACTTTTTTTCCATTCTGCAAAAAACATATTCACGCACTCACCTCATTTGCAATTTGTAATATTGCATCTTCCAATCTTGCTTTATGTGTTTCTAACTGTAATATACGAATTTGATATTTGGTTAATAATGATAAAACCGTTGTTGTCATATCAAAAGATGCCTTTAGTTCATATCGTATATGTTCACCCATATGTTCTTTTTCATATTGAATTTCCTTCAGCCCTAAAGAATACTCTAATCGTTCTATCGTTTCATTCTTCATTTCAGGAATCACAATTTCTAAACGATATTCACGGACAATAGACTGGATAATTTTATCGGGAGTTCCTTCATAAAGAAGTCGTCCTTTTTCAATAATATAAAGGTGATCACAAAGTTCCTCTACTTCTTCAAGATAATGGCTCGTTAACAAAATACCCTTATTTTGTTCCTTCGCCAATCGATATACCATTTCTCTCAGCTTTTTCGCTACAGGTGCATCAAGTCCTAATGTTGGTTCATCAAGAAATAAATAATCTGGATCATTAATAAGACCTCTTGCGATTTGCAAACGCTGCTTCATTCCCTTTGAATATCGTTCTACAGGTGTATTAGCAGCTTCTTTGAGCTCTACTTGACCAAGGAGAAACTGAATACGTTCCTCTAATTCGGCTCCTTTTAATCCATACAAACTTCCAAAATACTGCAAGTTTTCTTTACCTGTTAAACGCCAATACAACATGCGTTCACCACCTGCAATCATATTGATCTTTTTCTTTACAAGTAAATCTTGCTTTGTGCTGTCTATACCATCAATTTCAATAGCACCCGAAGTTGGTTCAAGAAGCGTTGCTAACATTTTAATCGTTGTTGTCTTCCCAGCCCCGTTCACACCTAGCAATCCTACAATCTCTCCTTTTTGAATTGTTAAATCTAGTCCATTTACTGCTTCAACTACTCTTCTTTTTTTACGAAAAAAACCTACTTTCTCTTTTAACTCATACCGCTTTACAAGTTGTTTTGCTTGTATCATAATAAGCCCTCCTATGCAAAATGTTTTTCAATCACATACTTTTCCATTCGTTTCATCGCATATACACCCGCAATAAAATACGCAACTCCTAATCCCAATAACCACATAAGTTCAATTTGTATGGAAGCTAAATTCCCACCTTCAATCATGCACAATCGAAATGCTGATAAACCATGTGAGAGCGGCATCAATACACTCATAGGCTGTAAAAATGTAGGAAGATAACCTACTGGAAAAAACACACCACTGACAAGGCTCATAAAAATAAACAATGTATTTTGTGTTAAATATGTATCACGAAAATAGAGCATAAAAGCCCCCAACACTAGTGCTTGAGCGAATATAGCAAAAAAGAAAATAATTAATAAAAATACCACTGGTATCATATTTATTTCTCGAAACTGTAATCCAAAAAACAAACCAAAAATAAAAATCGTGATAAATTCAAGTCCCACACGCAATATCCCTTGCGCAGCTGCTCCTAGAAAATAACCTTGCCGAGATGATGGCGTTAATAACAAAACATCCAGCGTCCCTTCACGCAGTTCGGTTATCAATGTTCGGCTCACAATCATTAATAGAGAAACAGAAAATGAATAAAAAACAGCTCCTAATATAACGTACGAAAGATAATCATCCGTCTTCCCTAACTTTGCAAAATTAGCATCTAACTTTCCTTGAAACATAAAATGATATGTTAGATAAGCAAACAATACGATATATACACCAGTTAAAATATGCCCTAAAAAAAATGACCATGGGTACGCTCTACGCATCGTATAGAAATCACGACGAAATGTAGCCATAAACGTTAGCCACATGTTCTCCCCTCCCCTAATTTTTGAACAATTGGGAAATCCATAAATTGATCTAAATCAACACGAATTTGTTCTAATCGTTCTCGATTTGTTTTATAAAATACGTAATAACCTTTTCGTTCCTTTTGTATAAGACCTGTAGACTCTAACATTTTTAAATGATTGGAAACCGTTGATTTTGTAAGACTATACCGCTCTGTTAATTGCTGTGTACAAAAAGATTGAAAGGATAAATCTCTTAGCATTTTTAATCTCGTTTCATCTGATATCGCTTGTAGAATTCGCAAAAGATCCTTTGGTACTTCATCTGTATACGACGATGCGATTTCCACCTCATAATAGACTTTTATATGAGTAGAAATAAGATTATCTATTAGTAAATGAGGTGCGACAAAAGTTGATGGATATAATGTAATTGCTGATAAATCCTCATAACGATATTGCCAAGTACGGGCTTTTAAAAAGGTTATTTCCTTTTCATCAATTAAAAATCTCGGATGCAAATTTTTAGAAAGGGACAACGGGTTTTGTTTGATTGTTTCTTTCACATCATATACAGATCGTTCTAGCCATGGTTCTATTTGAAATAACTCTCGTGCAAAATAGCGCTGATGATATTGATATAAAAAATTACAAACTAATTCTTTCTCTAGCTTAGGAAAAAATGATTGAAAGCCTTTTGTATCCGTGACTCGTAATTTTTCAATCCCTTCTTCAACATAGACTTCAGCCTGAAACTCAGAGCACCAATCTATAAAATGTAACCAGTCATCGCTTTTCTCATTAATCTCATATAATATTTCTTTTTCCTCCTGATCCATCTGATTTAATACATTTTCTGCCCACTCTAATCGTTTTACATGATGGGTAGGATTAGATAAAACATGTAAGCTTAATAACATTTCGCGAAATGGTGAATATACAACTTTGACATGTCGTTCAAACCATGATGTAACTCGCAACATAAATTCCCCTCTCTTTGATTCGATTTCTATCGAATCAATTTTATAATTTTGCAAAATTATTCAGTATATTAACAACTTACAATGTAAACGTCAATGAAAAATTAGAAATATTTTCATAAAATAAGACCTCAGCTACGCTAAGGTCTTATTACTTAATTCTTTTATGTTTTTAAAATACAGGAGTGTTTCTTTCTCTTCTCCCTCATCAAACAAATTGAGTTGTTTAATGATTTCAACTGCAAACTCGACATAAGCAGAGCCAACTGCTGTAATGATTTTCCCATCCACTGTTACATCTGTACTTTGTTTATACTTCCACTCATGGAGATGTGCTAGACTCTCCACTTCTGGTGTTAAAGAAGTTGAAAATCTTTTATTTTGCAACACATCAGCTGCTTGTAATAAAGCGGTTCCTGCACAAATAGCAGCTAACCATTTATTTTGTTCATTTATCTCCCGGGCAAGCGATAATAACTTAGGATTTTCTAGATGATGAAAGATCTCTCCGCCGGGGACAATTAAAATCTCATACTCTTTTGCAATTATGCCATCTATGGAAATATGCGGTTTACACTGGAAACCTCCTTCTCCTGTAACAGTCGCATTATCTACACTTGCTGTGACAATTTCAAATCCCTTACTCTTTAAAAATAAACTCGCTAGATTCACTTCAAATTCTGCAAATCCATCAAATAGAAAAAACAATGCTTTTTTCATTTCATCAGCCCCTTTACTTTCGACACACTTATACATATTCGAAAGTAAAAAAACTTCTCCTTCTAAAAACAAACCTGCTAATGCAGATTTGTTTTTACCTTATCTTCTATTAAACCCTTTTTTACTCAAAAACTCCTTCATATGCATTCTTTTCTCTTTTGACATAAAAGCACTCATTGATCCTGTCCATGTTACATCCTTTTGATTTGTAGATCTTCCCTTATAATATTCATTAGTCGTACGGTCATATTCCTCTAGTAATTCATCATATTTATTTTCGTCATATACGTTTTCATGTAAAATCGCTTTAACTGGCAAACGCGGTTTCACTGCATGACTTTCATCAGGTACTCCAACTGTCATCCCAAATACCGGGTATACTTTATCTGGTAAATGGAGCAGTTCACTCACTTCTTCTGGATTATTCCTGATTCCTCCAATATAACAAATGCCATATCCTAGTGATTCTGCAGCGAGCGCTAAGTTTTGTGCAAATAAGGATGCATCTACTGTAGCTACAATAAAGTCCTCTGCACCATCATGTTTAATCTCTGTTCCATGTTTCTCACATGCTGTTTCTAAGCGCTTTAAATCTGCACAGCAAACAAAAAATGCCGCGCAATCTTTCACATGACGATTACCTGATAACTCTGCCAATTGCACCTTTAAATTTTCATCTGTAACGTACATAACTGAATACGCCTGAACAAAATGTGATGATGCTGCATACTGCGCTGCTTGCACCATTCTTTCCACTATATTCTTAGGAATTGGTTCTTGTTTATATTTCCGAACTGATGTATGTTGCTCCATTTTATGTATCATCTCATTCATAGTAAAGCCTCCTTATTTCTTATTACTGAAAAATTAACATATCCTTTTCATTTATCACAACTTTTATGCCCATCTAAAAACTTCTATATAATATGCTCTTTTTTCACCTCAATTAAAGCAGAACCCTTCAAACCTATACAAAAAGAGAACGAATTTTTAACCATTCGTCCTCTTTCATTCTTGAAAAAATAAATCGTTTAAGCTGCTCTCAGTACTTTAACACCTTTAACAATATTCCAAACAAAGTAATAAATACCTACAATTGTAAAAGTTACATAGGTTACAATCATTCCGATTCCAACACTTGCGGATTCTCCAAAACTTAAACCGAATACACCTGAAAATGCCAATCCACCAAATAAAATTGCATATGGGAAAATGTGTGTCCAAAATGCCTTTTTCGCATGATATTTCACATCATCTTCTGCAATAAAGTAGACGATGATTGGGAATAGAAACGGTGCAAAGAAAATACTAAAATAACAAAGTGAAGATAAAATATTATTGCCTTTCATACGATTCACTCCTAAAGTTTCGTTGTTTTTGTTACCTTTATTATGGCACTTCACTACTTTAGGAACTATCGTTTTACCTTTCAATCAGATTACATTTTTGTAAGATTTATTACTATATACGATTCGTTAGCCAATACTGTGTAATCGCAAAATATTCCCTCACATTTGACTGAATAATAATCGATTTAGGTGTTTTCGCAGGAAGTCCATTTACCTTCAACCCTTGTTTTTCAGCAATTTTTTTGGCCCGAAACATATGAAAATCATTTGTAACAATCATCCCTTTTTTCTTATTTGCTGGAATAAGAGACTTTGAGAATTCAATATTTTCATCTGTATTTGTAGAACGATCTTCCATTATAATTCTTTGTTCTGCAATACTTTGTGTCATTAATCCTTTTTTCATAGCCCGTGCTTCTGAAATATCTTCTCCTTTTCCTTTACCACCGGATACAATAACAATCGTTTGTTCATGTGTTTTTAAATATTCCGCTGCTTTATCAATACGATATTGTAAAGAATAAGAAGGCTCTGTTCCTTTCACCTTTGCTCCTAAAAGAATCATGTAGTCTGCATCGTTCGGTGCTTCCATATGACCATGCTTATAAATGTTATATTGTAAAAATCCTATATAACCTACTATAATCATTATCACAACTAAACTATACTTCATCATCTTTTTCTTCTTTATCATTTACATTTACTCCTATTTTTTCTATTTTCTCATCATAATATTCTTCTCATTATTTGTATAGATTTAATTTCCTAAATAACCCTCGATAAGTAATATTTACAATAAATAAAGGGAATAGTGGATAAGGTATATATAAGATAATGGGAACTTTGCATTAAGGAGTGTAAACATTGATTGTTTTTTTATGTAATATAACCTTCTTCTTTTTATTATTTCTTATCTCGCTTAAACTACTAGGAAAATCCGCACTCGCTCAGCTTACACCACACGATTTCGGGGCGATTATCTTTTTATCTTATTTAGCTTTTCGAGCTATACCGGTTGATGGCGCTCTGCAAGCTATTGTAGGTATAATTGTGATTACATGCCTTCATCTCTTGATTACAAAATTGAGCTTGCTAAATAAACTGAATCGTTTCATTCTTGGTCACCCCATTATTTTAATTAAACATGGAGATATTGTTTTTGAAAATCTAAAGAAAAGTAGATATCCAATTGCTGAGTTACTATCTAATCTTCGCGTAGCAGGATATCCTAGCGTACATGAAATTGAATATGCCATTTTAGAAGCGAATGGCGCCATTAGTATTTTACCAAAAAGAGAGCTTGTTCCTCTCACTCCAAAAGATATGCATATAGATGTAAAATATGCAGGATTACCAATTGCCCTTATCGTTGATGCACAAATTCAATACGATAATTTAAAATTAATCCATAAAAATGAAAAATGGCTTCGGAAAGAGTTACTAGAAAAAGGATTTGAAGATATAAAAAACATTGCATTTGCTTCTGTACAAGAAACTGAAGGCTCTTTTGCAATTAGCCTAAAAAATAAGAAATCCCCTTAAATACATTTAAACATACTATAATTAAAAGAGGATATTATGTTCAATATAGAGCATAAATCCTCTTTTTTTATACATAATGGAATGAATAATCAGATATTACGAATATTGTCTATTATGTATATAATGTTATAGATGAAAATTTGTTGTTAGTTAGGGGGACAAAGCCCACAGCGGGAGGCGTAGTGAGGTCTATAAACCGAACGTAAAAAAATGGTTTTAGGTGGTGAATGTCTATGAGGGTCCAAGAGGTGCTTTTAGAGAATAATAGTAAGAGATACATATTAGTAGATAATGAAGGAATTCCTGTGATTCCTGTGATGAAATACCTGAAGTATTTAGATGTTACAGGGAAAAGCAACAACACACAGAAAACGTACTGTTATGCACTAAAACAGTATTTTTTGTACTTACAGGAGATAGAGAAAAATTACAGAGATATAAGATTAGAGGACTTGGTGGAGTTTGTAGGATGGCTTCGGAATCCGTATGAGAGCAGCAAGGTAATGTCTCTTCGACCTGTGAAGGCAAAGAAAACAGAAAGGACAGTGAACCTTACGGTCACCGCTGTTACAAACTTCTATGACTATTTGTACCGGAATGAAGAGTTACCGCGTGATATGAAAGAGAAATTGATACGTCAGGTCTTTACAGGCGGGAGAACACGGTATAAGAGTTTCCTTCATCATATCAACCAGGACAAGCTATCTATGCGGAATGTATTGAAGGTAAAAGAACCTCGCAAGAGGGTGCAGACGCTCTCAAAAGAACAGGTGAAACAGGTCTTAGCAGCAACAACGAATATACGGGACACCTTTCTCATCCAGCTCCTGTTTGAGACGGGGTTAAGAATTGGAGAGACGCTTTCTTTATTTTTAGAGGATTTCAAGTTTAGTCATCAAAAAGGACATCGCATTCGTCTGACGGATCGCGGGGAATTAGAGAACGGTGCGAAACTGAAAACAGGGGAACGGGAAATCTTTGTTTCACAGGACCTCATGGACTTATATGATGACTACATGTACGATGTCATTGACGAATTGGACGTCGAAACCAACTTTGTGTTCGTCAAATTGCGCGGTAAAAACATGGGGAGACCGATGACCTACGGGGATGTAGAAGCTCTATTCAAACGACTGCGTCAGAAAACAGGAATCGATGTCCATCCTCACCTGTTTCGTCATACGCACGCGACGATGTACTATCAGGAGACGAAGGATATTAAACAGGTACAAGAGCGCCTTGGTCATTCACAAATCCAAACGACCATGAATTTGTACCTTCATCCTTCGGATGAAGACATCCGCAAGGATTGGGAAAAGGCACAGGGCGCATTTCAAATCAAAGAACCGAACGGTGGGAGAGAATGAAACAAGTTTATCAGGTTAATACAGAACAACTTGGATTTCATGAGCGATTGCAGCGTGACCTGTCAGGTTATCCCATGAAGACCATAGAGAAGGATGACTCAGTTATCATCCATCACGTGAAGGATCCCTACTTCTTGGTCAAAGACATTTGGAATGTTGACTTTTTGGAAAACATTCCTCAATTTCAGGAAATGGTTGAGAAATATAAAGGTACAAATCGCAATGTGCGTTTTCAAATCAATAACGCGACTGTTAACCTGGAAATAAAATATGTGTGGTATCAGAAATTATTTAAGGATGAATGGTCATTAAGCACCGTATTTGGAGAGCCAGCAAGGCTCTTACGAAGGTTAACAGTATTTCTCAACGAAAAATACCCTAACCTTTTCTCCCTTCTTGATCTGGACATCGACCAAACAGAACGGGAATGGTGGTTTTGGTTAGAACAGCAAGGGATTTCAACACAATATAAAAGAAAAGACGTGACAGGTGGCGTTTATATACATAAAGCACCCATCGCAAGCTTTTTACGATTTATTCATTCCAATTTTTTTGTCCTGACTGATACGCGTGAAGAATGGGAGAAAGATCGATGGGATGTGCGAATGTTACATGACAAATATGGAATTAACTATAACAAGACCAAGCCTGACTATTACCTTGATTTCACCAAAATTGAACAAGTGGAAATGCGTCAGCATATTAAAAGGTATTTCAAACAACGCTTACTTAGTAAGAATCATTTCTCATGGGGTTCAGCTCAAGGTTATCTAACTCATTTATCAAGGTTCTGGTCACTTATATTTTCCTTAGAACCTTCATGGACGAATTTAAAAGGGTTGAAACGATCGCATATGGAACGGTACATCCAATGGTTACATGAATATACAAGAAGTAATTTGACTCAAAAAAATGCGCACCCTGAAAGCCATATACAACTTGTACTGACCTACATAGGAAAGTTCTTGAGAGACACCCAGCGATATGAATACGATATCGCTCCTGACACCCGTATACAATTGTTACTCTTTCCAGAAGACAAGCCGAAGTTAAAAAAGAAATCGATTGATCAAATTGATTACATTCCTGACTATGTGTTAGAACAGCTCTTTATGCACATCGATGATTTACACAAAGAGGTCGTTCCTGTGGTATGGGTTGCTTACAAAACAGGGCTTCGCATTTCGGATGTATTAGGTTTAACCTCGAATTGTTTGGAGCGGATTAACGGTAAATACTCCATTGTCACGGATATTGAGAAAACCTATGTACAAGGACACCGAATTCCAATTGACGAAGAATTGGCAAACATCCTTGCGATTCTCATTCACAAATCCAAAGAGAACAGCAACCAAGGAAATAACCCCGAAGGGTTCATTTTCGTTCGTTATCGTGGCTCTCGAAAAGGCAATCCTTATTTTCAAAAATGGATTCAACGAGAATTAAACAAACTAGCAAAACAAAAGAACATTGTAGATGAGAATGGAAAACTGTTCCACTTTAAACTTCATCAATTTCGACATACCTACGCTGTCAAAATGTTAAATAGCGGTGCAGACATTCTAACTGTACAGGAATTGTTGGCGCATGCCTCGCCCGAAATGACCTTACGGTATGCCAAACTGTTGGATGACACGAAGCGAAAGGCATTTGAAGCGGTCTTTAGCAAAGGGCTATGTTTCGACAGAAATGGTAAGGTGCAAGAAATTAAAGCGGATGAAGATATCCCAAAGGACATCCTGCAGGCCCTTTGGCAAGATCATAAATTAAATGCGATGGAAAATAACTATGGAACGTGTCACGCTCGTTTAAGTGGCGGCTGTGCTTATTTGGAGGAAGCGCCTTGTTTAACGTGTGGTAAGGAAGGCACTCCTTGTAAGGACCTAGCAATTGGCTTTTCCGATTTCGATATCGGGAAATATGAGGATCATATCAAAAGAACCTCCAGAAATATGGAATTGGCAAAACAGTATGGACGTGAAGACATTGTGAAAAAGGGTTCTAGAAATTTGAAGCGTTATGAAGAGATTTTAAGCAAGCTCCAGGAAGGGAACGTTATCTTCGGCAGAATGGAACGAATGAAGCGAAAGCAAGGTGTAGAAAATGGTTAACTATGACCGTAAAGAACATTTAAAAGCAATTCATGCATCAAGAAAAGCGACTACTTCGCAAAAGGTGGATAAAGCCATCCAAAGGCTCGTGCGAGCCAATGATCCTATCAATTTTAATAGTGTGGCAAGCGAGGCTGGCGTAGCAAAAGCCACGCTATACAATAACCGTGAACTGCGTGAACGGATTGAGAGCCTGCGCCAGCAACAAGCGGAAGCTCCTACGCCAAAACAAATCAAGCGTGAGATAAATGAAAACAATAAAGATGCAATTATCGCCTCTTTGAAACGTAAGATTAAGAAGTTAGAAGAAGAGAAAAAACAACTGCGTGAGCAATTAAAATTTGCGTACGCGGATGTGTATAAACAGATATAAGGAAATATCAAGATGTAATTTTATCATACGCACTTAAAAATTTCAGAAAAGAATAAAAAAAGACCGTCAATACACTAGAGCAAATGCTCAAAATATTAACGGTCTTTCTTTAATATTATTCTCCTGTTTCAGAAAAACCTTTAATACGCGTGCCAATTTCATCACGTACTCTTTGGAATTCAGACCATTCTTTTCCTGCTGGGTCGTCAAATCCCCAATGAACACGTTTTACATGTGGAGGTGTTGTTGGACATACATCATTTGCGTGACCACAAAGCATTACAACAAGATCTGCATTATTTAAAATTTCTGGATCAATAGTATCAGAAGTTTGGTTAGTAATATCAATATCTACTTCTTTCATTGCTCTAATAGCATTTGGATTTACACCGTGTGCTTCAATACCAGCTGACAGCACATTCCATTTGTCACCTAGATATTTTTTGCCCCAAGCTTCAGCCATTTGACTACGGCAAGAGTTCCCTGTACATAAGAAGTAAATTGTTTTTTTGTTATTCAATTTAATTCCACCTTTACTATGAATGTTTATCTTGGTTGTGTCTGAAAGTACTTACGTTGGAACCAAAGTGCTACATTTACAAGGGCAATCATAACAGGAACTTCTACTAAAGGCCCGATAACTGCTGCAAACGCTGCACCAGACTGGATTCCAAATACACCAACTGCAACTGCAATTGCTAATTCAAAATTGTTACTTCCTGCTGTAAATGCTAATGTTGTAGTTACTCCGTAACTTGCACCAATTTTTTTACCCATAAAGAAAGAAACAAAGAACATGATTACAAAATAAATAAGTAATGGAATCGCAATACGCACAACATCAAACGGTACGCTCACAATAACTTCCCCTTTTAAAGAGAACATCACAATTATAGTAAATAGTAATGCGATTAAAGTAATTGGACTAATCTTGGAAATAAAGACTTTTTCATACCATAGACGGCCTTTTGTTTTTACTAAGATTAAACGAGTTAACATCCCAGCAATAAAAGGAATTCCTAAATATATAAATACTGACTTTGCAACCTCTGCCATTGTAATATCAACGATAGCTCCTTCAATTCCCAACCATTCTGGAATTACTGTTACAAACACATACGCATACACTGAGAAAAATAACATTTGGAATACAGAGTTAAAAGCGACTAAACCCGCTGCATACTCAGTATCCCCCTTTGCCAGGTCATTCCAAACAATAACCATTGCAATACAGCGAGCTAAGCCAATCATAATTAAACCCACCATATATTCTGGTTTATCTGGTAAAAATATTACTGCTAAAGCAAACATTAGAACGGGACCAATTATCCAGTTTTGAACAAGTGATAATACTAACACTTTTACATCTTTGAAGACTCTCCCCATCTCTTCATAACGAACCTTGGCTAATGGAGGATACATCATCAAAATTAAGCCTATTGCAAGTGGAATAGATGTTGTACCCACTTGTAGACTATTTATGCTACTTGTAATTTGAGGGAATAGTACCCCTATACCGATTCCTAGAGCCATGGCAAGAAAAATCCAAATGGTTAAGTATCGATCTAGAAATGATAGTCTTTTCATTGGACACTCCTTTCAGATTAACAGCAAGATGTAGGTTCTGATTTATGAACATCACTATCTGCTTTTGTATAGAAAAATTCCCATTCGTTACCGTCTGGATCAGTTATCCAAAACTTATCTTGTACAGCATAGCAACATGTAGTATTCATCTCGTCTCTTGCAAAAAATCCTTCTTTTTCTAATCGGTCCTTATGGACCTTTATTTCTTCTGCATTCGCTACTTGAAAACCAAAATGATTCACTTGATTTCCAGATACTTCATCTTTCACATTTAAAGTGAAGTTAAGTCCTGGAGTATCTAGTAGAAATTTTGCATAATCATTTTTTACCTTAACTGGTTTTACTCCAAATGTTTTCTCATAGAATTCAATAGATTTTTCTAGATTTTTAACATTAATCCCAACGTGTACGTACTTCATCACAAATTCCTCCTTTTGGTTTTACATACAATTAATCAAAAAAAATTGATGTATAGTTTAAAAAAATTAGCAACAAGTTCCTTTTCCTATTTTTCTAAATATGCAACAAAGTTCTTCCGATAGTAGGTTATTCACTTCAGTATCATTTAAATCATAATAGCTCCAAGTACCTTGTGTATCTTTGATTATTAAATTTGCCTCAAGTAAAATTTTTAAGTGGTAAGATAATTTAGATTGCGTCATTTCGAATATTTCCGTTAAATCACATACGCAAGTTCTACCTCTTTGGCAAAGTTCATACATAATCTCTAATCTTTTTTGATCTGCAAGAGCTTTAAATTTCTTCTCGTATTGTTCAAATTGTTTAGTCATATTATGTAACCTCCTATTCATCAAATTTTTTTGATGTATTTATTATATGTGAGATTTCTTGTTTAATGCAACAGTTAAATCAATTTTTTTTGATTAATTCAATTAAAAAACCCCCTAACATATTATATATGTCTAATATGTTAGGGGGTTGATTTAATAATATTTTTTAAAATTAGGTCTTGATAAACTTGCTAAGGGGATTTCTATCATGCCACATGTTCTCTTTCTATATTTCGTACTGATACAGGATGAGAAATACGATTCATCCAAAATACAACAATCGCTGTTAATACTTCAGATACAGGCATTACAAGCCAAATTCCATTTACTCCAAACAACTTTGGCATAATCCATAAGAGTGGAATAATGAGTAATAAACCGCGGTTCAAAATAATCAAGATAGACTTTCTTGTTTGTCTCACCGATTGGAAATACTCTCCATATACAATGTTATAGCCAAAAAATACATATTGAACAAAGAACAGACTCATTCCTGTTACAGTTAGTGTCAGTAACTCTTTTGATTGAACATCAAATAAACCAATAATGTATTCCCCAAAGAATAATCCGCTCACAATTGCTACACATCCAAGTACAATAGCTGTTTTTACTGCAAAGTTTAGTCCTTCCTTCAAACGTTCAGGTAAATTCGCACCGTAATGAAAACTTGCAATTGGTTGCAATGCCGCTCCAACACCTAAGAATACTAATAGCATCATGGAGTGAATACTATTCACTATTGCGTAAGATGCTACACCTAATTCTCCTGCATATTTCATAAAGGTTATGTTAAAACCAATCGTTACAATCGCTACTGTTATTTCTGCGGTGAAACTTGGAAAACCAATCAGCATAATTTGTTTGACTGTATTCCATTCAAAATGAAATTTCGTCCATTTTAAAATGCTACTTTTTCTAAAGAAATGACTTAATAAAACAAGAAAACCAATTGCTGCTGACAGGATAGTCGCTGCCGCCGCTCCTGTTACACCCCAGCCAAAAATAAAAATAAAAATATAATCAAAAGCAATATTTAACAACGCTGTTACAACAAGTCCTGCCATCGCTAAATTTGGATTTCCGTCGTTTCGTATAAATGTACTTAAAATATTTTCTAATACGTATATCATTCCAAATGTTAATAATACAGTTAAATAATCTAATGCATATGGTAAGATTACTTCATTAGCTCCAAATAAATAGGCCAAATCTTCTATTCTCCATAAACAGATGACCATTAAAGCACCAACAATTACAACAGCCACTGTCATAGACTGAGTAAAAATGGATCTCGCTCGCTCTATTTTATTTTCACCTAATGCTATGGAATATAGTGTAGCTCCGCCCATTCCAATCCACAATGATATAGAGAAAAAAATGGAAAAGGCGGGGATAGCAACGTTTACTCCCGCTAAGCCATTCGCTCCGACTCCTCTGCTAATCATAACGGCATCGATTACAATATTCACCGACATTAATACCATTCCAAGAACCGCTGGTATTAAATAAGATATAAATAAATTTTTCATTGGTTTTTCTCTTAATTTCTCAGTTGTTTCCATAATAAAATGCTCCTTTTCAATTCTCTGTTCACATTTTAAACCTTCAAGCAACTTGAAGGTCAAGTGAGAATTAAAAATACATTTTTATTATACAACCTCTTACTTCTTTTTTATTACCGGGATTTGTATTTCTGTAACTTGCTCTTCTGGATTCTCCGTTACAGAACAGTCAATTAAAGCGAGCTCAATTGCATCTCCAGACACTTCATATCCTTTCTCCTTGATATCCATTAACAGCTTCTTATAAGTTCCATCCGTTTTTTCATATGGCCCATGGTGATAAGAGCAAGCGAACATCCCGTCTTTAATTTCATCTGAAGTAATAATTTGAAACGGCATATAATCAAGAAGAATAAAAACACTGTTATATGCTTGAAATTCATTTTGAAGCAACCCTTCTTTTGACACTGTCACACCTAGGTCTCCTGAAAATAAACTATCATCTATTTGCTTCATATTTTTTTGGAGTGAATGGATATAATATTCAAACATATCATCCGTTATATTTGGTGCAATAGCTAACGCTGTAATTTTTCTCTTTGGTAATTTTTTAAGTGTCACATTATTAGCTTTTGACTTTGTAGCTTCTTTCATCAAATTGATTTTATGCTTCATTTTAGCCAATGCATATTCAATTTCTCTTTGCTTTTTTAACATCATCTCTTGTTGTTTTTTAAGTAAATTTAAGGCATAAGATGGGTTTCTTTCATCAATATATTCCTTTATTTCTTTTAAAGAAATATTTAACTGCCGTAAAAATTTAATTGTATCTAAAAGTGCAAATTGGTCGATTGTATAATATCGATACTTTGTTTGTGGATCAACAATGGATGGATGAAAAATACCTTTTTCATCGTAATAACGTAATGTTGACTCCGCAATATTATGCATTTTTGCCATTTCTCCAATAGTAAAGCGTTGATTGAATAACATATTTTCTACTCCGTTTCTTTCAAATAAATTGATTCGTTAAAAACAAATTTGTTTTTCTTCCCCTTCATTATATAGACATTCATTCCTTATTCAAAATGAATCATCCCCATGAAAATCTTCCGATTTAACATTGATTTTTCTTGAAATTTATTATATATTTATTACAGGTTCAAATTACAAGTTCAAAAGAACTCGTATAAAGACCTCTTGTTTAATGTGTTTTACATATTAGTACATTAGGCAAACTCCGAGAAATCGTTTAATAAAAACAAAAAATGAAAAGGAGAGATGAGATGGAATTTTTCTTTCAAATTGCGTTAATTTTACTAAGCACCAAAATTGCTGGTGACATTAGTGTGAGATTAGGGCAACCTTCTGTACTCGGGAAATTAATTGTTGGTATTGTAATTGGTCCGGCGGTATTAGGTTTAGTTAACAATTCAGATTTACTCACACAGTTAAGTCAAGTAGGAGTTATTCTCCTTATGTTTATGGCAGGTCTAGAAACAGATTTAAAAGAACTAAATGAAAATCGCAATTCATCTTTAGCTGTTGCTGTTGGCGGTATTATTCTTCCATTTGTAGGTGGTTATGTTTCAGGACTAATTATGGGTATGGAACAAGCAAATGCTGTCTTTTTAGGATTACTTCTATGTGCAACAAGTGTTAGTATCTCTGTACAAACACTTCGTGACTTAGGAAAAATGAAGACTCGCGAAAGCACAACAATGTTGGGAGCAGCTGTATTTGATGATATTCTTGTTGTTATTTTACTAGCATTTGCCATGAGTTTCTTAGGCTCAGGTGATGTAAGCTTAACAATGATTATTTTGAAAAAGGTTGTTTTCTTCCTTTCTATCATCCTAATCGGTTGGAAAGGTGTTCCAATGATTATGCGTTGGTTATCACCATTACGCGTATCAGAGTCTATAATTAGTGCGGCTCTTATCATTTGTTTCGCTTTTGCATATTTCGGTGAACTATTAGGAATCGCAGGCATTATCGGAGCATTTGCAGCAGGTATTGCTATCTCTCAAACAGATTACAAACATGAAGTAGAAAAGAAAGTAGAACCAATCGCTTATGCAATGTTCGTTCCTATCTTCTTTGTAAGCATTGGTATGAATATTACGTTTGCAGGCATTGGAGATAAAGTATGGTTTATCTTGGCTTTAACTGTAATTGCTGTATTAACAAAACTGATTGGTTGTGGCTTCGGAGCGCGCATGACAGGATTTGATTTACAATCATCTACAATCATTGGGTCCGGAATGGTTTCACGCGGTGAAGTTGCTCTTATCATTGCAGGACAGGGGCTTACTTCTGGACTACTAGCACAAGATTACTTTACAGCAATTGTAATTGTCGTTATTTTAACAACCATGATTACACCACCAATGTTAAAATATTCTTTCGGTGTAAAAGATAAGCAATTAAAACAAAGTGCATAATAGCTATATAGAGTACTAGTTTCATAATATAAAAAACGAGATGATTCTCTTCAAAAGACAATCATCTCATTTTTTATCATTTTAACCGAGAAGACCCCCTCCTCTAAACGAAGTGAAGGTGGGGGATGAATCGGTTTTTTTAAATACGTTCCATCGCTGTCTTCAATGTCCCGACAACAAAAGCAATTTCTTCACTTGAAATAATAAGAGGCGGTGCTAACGTTAAAACATTATTATAGCCTGCTGTTGTCATTCCGTTACGCCCAATGATTAATCCTTTTTCTTTACAAGCATTCACTACACTGACAATTTTATCATTATCAATTGGTTCTTTTGTTCCTTTGTCATTTACCAGCTCAATGCCAACTAGCAACCCTTTCCCTCTAATATCTCCAACAAGTGGATGATCATCTCCTATTTCTTCTTTTAATTGCTCTAATAAAAGCGATCCCATTTGTGCAGAACGCTCAATTAAATTTTCGTTTTCCATAATCTCTAAGTTTTTAAGTGCTAACGCACAAGCTGCTGGATTGCCACCAAACGTGTTAATATGACGGAAAAATTCATATTCTCCCTTTCCTTTAAATGCTTCATAAATCTCTTTCTTCACTGCTGTTGCTGATAACGGTAAGTATGCACTTGTAATCCCTTTTGCCATTGTAATAATGTCAGGCTTTACATCATAATTCATAAAACCAAACGCTTTTCCTGTACGACCGAAACCACAAATTACTTCGTCACTAATTAGCAATGCACCATGTTTTTGACACGTCTCATGAACAGCTTTCATATAATCTTGCGGGGGCATCAAAATTCCTCCGCCTGTAATAATTGGTTCCATAATCAATCCAGCTATCGTTTCACTTAGTTCCCACGTCATAACACGATCAATTTCTTTCACACACTCTACATCATAAATATTTTGTGACGAAATCTCTGGCATTCGGTAACAATCTGGTGGCGTAACATGTAAAAAGCCAGAAGCAAATGGCTCATACTGATACCTCCGCTGTGCCTGTCCTGTCGCTGCCATCGTCGCCATTGTATTTCCATGATAACCACGATAACGTGACATAAATTTATAACGGTGTGACTCTCCCTTATGAGCATAATATTGACGAGCAACTTTAAATGCTGTTTCATTCGCTTCCGATCCACTGTTAGAGAAGAAAATAACATACTCTCCTCCAAGCCATTCATTTAACTTTTCAGCAAGCTGAATTGCAGGTTCATGAGATTGTGACATTGGAAAATATGATAATTTTTGCAATTGCTCATACGCTGCTTCAGCAAGCTCTTTTCTTCCATATCCACTATTCACACACCAAAGCCCACTCATCCCATCTAAGTACCGTTTCCCCTCTATATCTTCTACCCAGCATCCTTCTGCTTTTGCCCCAACCATTGTACTATTTGGACTAAAAGGACGCATTCCATGCCACACATACTTTTCATCCTTTGCTAATAATGCATCTGATTGTTTCGTTTTCATCATACATTCCACCTTCCAAAACAACTTATATTTTCCCAAGCTGTACTGGCGCCATGATGAGATAAAACTTTTCCCTATTTATTTTCATTCCACATGAACAAAATAAATCCTACCGACTGCCGAGTAATATTTTCAAGCAACATTACAAAACAAAAGAGCTCTCCAAGCAACTGGAAAGCTCTCTTTCTTCTTAATGCGCAGACACGTCACTAACTCCATGACCTGTGTTAGATTTAACAAGGATTTCATCGAACTTCGCTGCATCTTCTTTCTTACTTGAAAAGATTGTCCCTAAATACGCTGCTAAAAATCCAAGTGGAATAGAAATAATTCCAGGTGTTGTATAAGGGAATAATGCTTTTCCAACAAAGATTGCTTTCCCAGCTTCAGGATTCCAAACATTCGGGCTTAGTGCCACTAATACGATAGCTGATACTAACCCAACAACCATTCCACAAATTGCTCCTGTTGTATTAAAACGTTTCCAATAAATTGTAAACAAAATCACTGGTAAGTTAGCACTTGCAGCAACCGCAAATGCTAACGACACTAGAAACGCAACATTTAACGTTTGAGCAAATAACGCTAAAATAATAGATAATACAGCTACACCAATTGATGCATAGCGTGCCATGGACACCTGCTCTTTTTCTGTTGATTTTCCTCGGCGAATAATTTCATTATAGAAATCATGTGCGAAAGCTGAAGCGGCTGTTAAAACTAAACCAGCTACAACGGCTAAAATCGTCGCGAATGCAATTGCAGAAACGAATGCAAATAAGAAATCTCCCCCAAGTGCTTTTGCTAATAAAGGTGCTGCCATATTACCAGCTGGATTTGCCTGAATAATTGCAGCATTCCCTACAAATGCAGCTGCACCAAAACCTAGGAAAATGGTCATAATATAAAATGCACCAATTAACCACGTTGCATATACAACAGACTGACGTGCTGTTTTCGCGTCACGAACAGTGAAAAAGCGAACAAGAATATGAGGTAAACCAGCTGTTCCTAAAACAAGACCTAAATTTAAAGAAATCGTATCTAATCCATTTTTATATTTCACACCTGGATTTAAAAATGCCTCTTTTAGAGGTGTTGCCGTTTTCATCTGCGCAAACATTTCTGTCACGCTAAAATTAAATTTAGCAAATACAATTACTGAAATAATAAATGTCCCTGCCATTAGCAAGACAGCTTTTACAATTTGCACCCAACTCGTCGCTGTCATACCTCCAAAAATCACATACACCGTCATTAACGTTCCAACAATTAAGACGGATGTCGTATATTCAATCCCTAATAATAATTTAATAAGTGCTCCTGCTCCCACAAGCTGTGCAATCATATAGAAAATTGAAATCGTCATCGTATTTAAAGCTGCAACTCCGCGCACTTTTCTCGCATCAAAACGTGCTGCAATCATATCAGCTAATGTATATTTCCCTAAGTTTCTAAGCGGTTCAGCAACCAGATATAATACAACTAAATAGGCAACAAGAAAGCCTATGCTATAAAAGAAACCATCAAATCCAGTTAATGCGATTGCGCCTGCAATCCCTAAAAAAGAAGCAGCTGACATATAATCTCCCGCAATGGCCAAACCATTTTGCCACCCAGTTAAGCCTCCTCCTGCCGTATAAAACTCGCTCGCATTTTTCGTCTTTTTCGATGCAAAATATGTAATGACGAGCGTACCAAGAACGATAATTAAAAAAAGTGCAAACGCCGTTACGTTCAAATTTATCCCCTCCCTTTTTGTATATCTTGAAGAATTTTTTGCGAAGTTTTGTCGAACGATTCCGCTTTTTTGTTATACATCATACATAACGACCACGTCATAACAAATTGTGTAAAAGCAAAGATCCACGCCCATGTAACATCTCCAAACGCTGGTGTATTCAACACTTTTGAATAAGAAGTCAAAAGCGGCAGAGCAATAAAAAAGCTTAAAAAGAAAATGCTCATCGGAACAATAAACTTTCGCTTCTTTTCTAGCAATGCTTGAAATTCCGCTGACTGGACGACTTCTGTATAATTTACCTCACTTTGCAACTTACGTGCTGAACTCTCTCGTTTCATTTGTCCTCTCCCCTTTCCTTCAATCCTTAAATAAAATTCCCCCTCATAAACCAAAAGCTAAATTTTATAAATATTCAGAAACTTACATTTATTTTAGACAATCTCTTCTCCTCTGCAAAGATTTTTCGATAGACATTTTTCGTCATATTTTCCTAATTTTTTAATATATTTTTTTAAAATAAAAAGAAGTGCTCATCGCACCACTTTCTTGTCCTTCTCTTTTTCTAAGTTACGTGCCGTCCTACTTAATTCAACATCTTTTCCGTTTTTATAAGTTCCAAATAAGAAATCACAAACTGGATTCGACACACCAAACCAATAATTTTCATTTTTATAATGATGCAAAATATGTTGTTTTTTTAGCCATCTACCAAAACCAGTCAAAGGACGGATTGGTCTATGCGCTATGTAATGTTTCCATTCATAGACGAGCAACATGATAATCATCCCAATTCCAAATGAAAATGTAATCGTTATATTACTTGTAAGTCCATACAGAATGAACAAATAAATTGCAAATCCTGTCATGCTATAGCATACTGGTAAAAATAATAGCTTTAAATCATCCGGGTACACATGGTGATCATAATGTAATCTCTTTAACATTTTTAGGAGGTTTCATATGAAATAAAAACCGATATGTTATATACTCATTGATTGTATAAAAAACGATTCCCGCAAGACATGATAAAATCGCCACCCCTGTAAATAATTGCATTTTCAAAATAATGATAAACAATATAAATACTCCAAACATAATCACAATATCATGTTGGAAAAAGAACTCCTTCATCACCCTTTTCATTCATCCTATCCCCTTTCTTAGAAAAAACAGCCATAACATATCGTTACGACTGTTTTCATTCTATCTATCTTATTCTCTTTTACTCACAAATTTGCTCGCTGTTCTATTGTAGAGAAAAAATTTTGCGAACCAAATATATTTTGTTTCGGTATAATGTGTTCAACTGCAAAGACAGTTACTTCACCTCCCTGTACCTCTCCAATAATCAGTCCCAGTATTGCATGATTTACAGCAAATGTTGGCTGCTTTGTTTGAAGTAGTCTTTCAACAGTTTGAAGAACGGCCTCATATAAAGGGTCCCTATCCGTTATTTCTTTTCGAATTTTTGGTGCTAATGTAATGATAATTTCTTTTCCATTAACTGTGGTTCGATACATAAAAATCTCCCCTTCAATCTTATATGAACAACTGTAAAGCTTTATACGCAAAATGAATCGAATACCCGACTAAGATAAATCCAGCTCCCGCTGTAATATAACCGAGTACCTTTGGTTTAAGCACTGTGCGTCCAAAATGAACAGAAAAGGCAATATTTAAATTCCATAAAATAATGCCACCAATTATGCAAAGACTATATAAAAAGGCCTCTTGTTTTGTTACTTTCGTGAGCAGTGAATTAAGCGTACTCCCATATACACCAAACCAAAAGACAAGATTTAACGGATTAGATACCGCAATTAAAAATCCTGCCATAAAGGATTGACGAAGTCCACCTACCTCTTCTTGTTTATATTCCATATTTGAATGTGAAATTCCTTGTTTTACACTTTGAAATCCTAAATAAAACAATAAGAAAAAACCTATACAATACATAAATGCTTGTACATATGTATACATAAATACAGAAGATAATCCAAAGTAAATAAGCAGCATAAATAAAATATCTGCACTCATGCCTCCTATCCCAACAAACCAAGCATGCCAAAACCCACGTTCGATCCCTCTTTTTAACATTTCAATATTAATTGGCCCTACTGGTGCCGCTAGTGAAATTCCTAGTATAAATTGCTGTATAATTGCTCCAAACATCGCTCTATCCTTTCTATATCATTTTACTATTAGCTAATGTAAACAGTACTAAAAATAGACTAACTTTTATAAAAAATATACATATATAAAATGCCCTTTTTCATCCAAAATATGCAAAAAAGCCATCCTTAATGATGGCTTTCATTTTAGTACTTTATGATGAAATGGACATTTTCCTTCGATTGGTTCGATGTCATCTCCAATAAAATATTGTTTCCATTCCTGATGATTCGGATCACCATAGTGACTTATATTGGGATGTTTCGGCAGCTGATCCCACTTTTCCACTCGTTCTCTAACCGTTTGTCTGGAATATGCCCCTTTCGGTCGATCTCCTTCTAATCCATCAAATATGATCCGTGGCTGAAATCCTATAATGAGCGAATTTCCTAAATGCCTCGTTTTTCTCTGTTTATAGGCAGGAGCATTCCCAAATGCAAACATCGGCTCCCCACCAAATGAAAATTCCCATAAGTAATGATCTGGATTTTTTGGAATTTGCTCTGGCCATGGCTGTTCATCCTTTTCATGTAAATATTGTAGCACTCTCCAAAAGTACATGCGGTAATATTCGAGCGATCTTTCTTCACACTCTGGCTCAACAAAAAGAAAAAAACCTCTTCTTACAACTGGTCGCTCATTCATTAACTGTAAAAAAGAAAACAGAGTCTTGGGTAAATGACTCCAATCATCCTGAGATAAAAACGAGTAACGAAGTTCATTTTTCTTTAAGGCCGTTAAGCCAAAATAGCACGGAAAAGTTGGCTCTAATACAACATTAGAAAAATTCTCAAATTCTTTTGAAACCCAACTTGGTATATCACTCCTAGTTTTAATTTCTTGATTATCTAACAAATAAGACTTACTCATTCTCTCACCTCATTATGTACAGCATTCATTTAAGCATATTAAGAATATAAGTTGTCCTATACCATTTTAGAAACTTGTGTAAAAATTATTTGAAAATACAAAAATATAAAACCGCTTACTTGACTAAAATCTACCATTTCATGTATATTTAAAATATCATTTAGCAGAATATTCGATAATATAGCATTTTCAGTTTTATGAATTCGCAAATATTTCAAATGAACTTCACTAAATGAAAAAGTAATCGTTTTTTAGGAGGAATTGTAACATGCAAGGAAAAGTAAAATGGTTTAACAACGAAAAAGGTTTTGGATTTATCGAAATTGAAGGTGCTGACGATGTATTCGTACATTTCACAGCTATTCAAGGCGAAGGCTACAAAGCTTTAGAAGAAGGTCAAGAAGTATCTTTCGACATCGTTGAAGGAAACCGTGGACCACAAGCTGCTAACGTAGTAAAACTTTAATCCAACATATAACAGGAGGTTACCTTATTTGGTAACCTCCTTTGTTATTCCTTTGTATATTTCCTTTTTGCAGAGTAAAAACTATGTGAAATGTGACAGAATACAAAGGAGGAATCGACAATGGGTTCACATGTAAATGATTTTGAAGAAGTAAAATTCCGTGTAGAAACAGCACAAAAAATGGTAGGTTCTGCTACAATTACAATGGATCCTGAATCACTGCAGCATGCGACGACTGCAGTAGAATCTGCACGCTCTCAGCTTGAAACAATGAAATCTGTTGCAACAGATTTAGACGAGCCTTTCTTAATGAATGAAGAAAAAAAACTAAGCCTATGCGAACACCAATTGAAAGAAGCTAAGCATTAAAAAAACATCCAGAGCTACCTCTGGATGTTTTTTATGATAATTGATTGCCATATTCTTTTAACTTCGCTCCCACTGTGCATTGCCGAATACAAAAAGAATGGGCATAGTACTTACTTTGTGTTTTTCTATAGTGTTCTTGTAAAAAACATCCTTCACAATACGTCTCTAATAAATCATTTACCTCTATAATGAGCTGCTTCTTATTCACCAGTGCACCTCTCTATTCTGTTACTTCCTTATGACTATCGATCGGTGTCCCTTCCAATGCTTGCGCGGCCAATTGATGTGCTTCTTTATTTTGTTTTCTTGTTACTGGCTCACAGACAAGCTTCAATTTCATTTGCTTTGCTTTTTGTTCAATTTGATCTAAATAGTGATTCAAATGTTCATCATAGCATGGCCACTGTCCAGCTAATTGCTGAAGTACGACTTGAGAATCACCATGAAGCGTAACTGATTCATATTTGATTCCTAATTCTTCTAATACATCCATTCCATATAATAACGCTGCATACTCTGCCTCATTATTATCATATATACCTTCTATGTAAGCATTTCGACGAACACGATACACTTTTTTCCCTTTTTTATAGTACACGCATATTCCAAGTCCCGCCTCTTTCGTTTCGATGTCATATCCTCCATCAAAGTAAATGCGAATTTCTTGCGGATCTTCTTCCACTTGTTTACTCAATTTTTTCATTTCTTTCAGCGTCCATTCCGCGCCCATTTCATCGTAAAATACGAGTTCTTTTACTCTTCCCGTTTTCTCAAAATCCACTGCAAATTGGAGAGCTTCTTCCATACTCATATAATCTGTTATTAATTCTGTTTGAAGACCATGTTTTGTTTTATACAACCAATTCATTTTATACTTCATACTATTTTCCCCTTATATAAGACTTCATATTTTTATTTTATTATATTTTACCAAGAGTCACAGTATTATATGCGAATGAATCAAATCATATTGTAAGTAACTACCATTATCTGAACTTAACTTAGACTGCTCTCCTAACTCACAAGAAAGAGGAGCGTCTGTATGATTAGAAGGGCTTCATCCTCCATCAAAGTCCTTTGAACTCCTCAAAATTTTGAGATAAAGTGAAACTTCCATCAGTGGGGTTTTTCTTCATCCCCCACTGATGGTTAGTTGAACCAATCGGGCTTTTACGAGCAGTTATCCCCCACCTATCTTCCTCATTTCTCTCTGGATCTTGAGGTAGGGGTCTTACTGTCCGTTAATGCGGGATAAAATGAAACTTTAATCAGTCCTCACAAATCGGGATAAAGCGATTACTTATAGAAATACTAACTTAGATTTAGCCCTTATCCTCTTCGAAAACAAAAAAGAAAATTCAGACACGTGTTATAGTAATGAAAAAACTATCAATTCTAACATCACAATCATTAAAGTTCCTAATCCAACAAATGCAATTTTTTTCTGAATCTCGGTTTCTTTACTGCTATTAGATATACTGAGAGAACTTACTTATATACAAATAAAGAGGCTACCCAATCCTTTCGATTTGGTTCAGCCTCTTTATTTATTACATCACCTTTTCAAATTGCACTCGTTTATTAATCCAATACATAACAGGCATACCAATTGCCATCACGACAAATTCACCAGCTGCACATGTAAGCCATGTAAATAAAAATGGCAGATCGAATGCAAGATGAAGTTCAATCGCTATCATAAACATTGTAACTGTAAAGATAACTGTATTAAAAATCATGCGCGCCCAAACACCCTTAATAAAGCGCATGGAAATAATAGTAGCAAGAAGTGCAAGAATGGATTGCCCCACTCCAAATACTAAATCATACGCAATCATAGGTGAGAAAAAGAGATTTGTTAAAAATACCCCTAAGACAATTCCATAAATTGATTTCTTATTAAATACAACGAGATGATTAAACATCTCCGAAATACGAAATTGTACATTCGTAAAGCCAAACGGCTGAATAAGTGCTGAAACAGCAATATATAATGCTGCTAAAATACCATTACCAACTAATGTTTTTATATTCATGACAAAATCTCCTTAGTTTTTTTACGTGGGATGGTTTCGAACCACGTGATTCGTTTTTAAACAACAATTTTATATTGTACGCAATAGCAAACCATTCGTCAATAGATTCCTACCATCCACTACCCTTTTTCTTATAGACCACGTATAATAAAGAATATGAAAGATTTAGGAGGTTTCACTTCATGACAGCAACAATTCAAAACGAAAAAGTGATCGTTTCCATCTCTGAAAAAGGTGCAGAGTTACAAAGCGTTCGCTTAAAAGAAGACAACACAGAATATATGTGGCAAGGAAATCCTAACTATTGGGGGCGCCGTGCACCAATTTTATTCCCAATTGTCGGTAGATTAGTGGACAATATATATTATGTAGATGGTAAACCTTATTCATTAACACAGCACGGCTTCGCTCGCGATCTTACATTTTCAGTAAAAGAGCAAAGTGAAACAAAAATTACTTATGCAGTCACTAGTAATCAAGAAACTTTACAAAAATATCCGTACGAATTTGAGTTACGTGTTTCTTATGAACTAGACGAGCAAAATATACATGTTACTTATGAAGTTATCAACCCTACTTCAAAAGAAATGTTCTTTTCTATCGGAGCACATCCAGGCTTCAATTGTCCTTTAATAGAAGATGAATCATTTACAGATTACCATTTATCATTTAATGGCCCTGAACATTTAGAAACAAACGTTCTAAAAGGACCATTTCTTTCAAAAGAAAAACAACTAATGGTTGAAAACAAGACAGAATTACCACTTACATACGATTTATTCAAAAATGATGCCCTTATTTTTGAAAATATGAATACAAATGAAATTTCCATTCGCTCTCATAAACATAATAAGTTTGTAAAAGTAGCATTTGAAGGTTTCCCATTGGTTGGTGTGTGGACACTAGAAAATGACGCTCCTTTCTTATGTATCGAACCGTGGTATGGAATTGCTGATGAAGTAGAACCAGCTAAAGATTTCAAAGAGAAAAAAGGCGTACAATCCTTACAAGCAAATGAAACGTTTACATGTCGCTACAGCATTACAATTGGATAAAGTGCATTTTTCATATTCTATCCCCCGCCCCTAGAAGTTTTTAGGCGGGGTGATTACTATCAGCTAACGCTATATAATAATGGAGGTATTCAATTTTGATTGAAGTATATATTGATGGTGCATCAAAGGGAAATCCAGGTCCTTCTGGTGCTGGGGTTTTTATTAAAGGTGTGCAGCCACCTGTGCAATTATCACTGCCGCTTGGAATCATGTCCAACCATGAAGCTGAATATCATGCATTACTGGTCGCATTAAAATATTGCATGGAACATAATTATAGCATTGTATCTTTTCGCACAGATTCACAGCTTGTTGAACGTGCTGTAGAAAAAGAATATGCAAAAAACAAAACGTATGCACCACTTTTAGAAGAAGCACTAGCGTACATCAAAAGCTTTGATCTTTTCTTTATAAAGTGGATTCCAAATAGTCAAAACAAAGTTGCCGATGAATTAGCAAGAAAAGCCATTTTACAAAATTAATGGGGGTTTTAGTGTGAAAAAAAGGATGGATTGCTCCTCTCGCTTTATTATTTGTCTGCTTTATTTGGGGAGCCACATTTGTTGTCGTTCAAAATGCAATGTCATTTGTTGGGCCATTTACTTTTAATGGTATTCGCTTTTTATTTGCTGGAATCATTTTATTATTTGTCCAATTTATATTCTCGAAAAAAACTTCAAAACAAGAAGTTCAACATAGTAGCATTGCTGGTTTAATTATCGGATTCTTCTTATTTATCGGTTATTTATTACAAACATTTGGATTACTCTATACCACTTCTTCTAAAGCAGGATTTTTAACTGGACTCAGCATTGTTATGGTTCCGATTCTTTCATTTATCTTTTTAAAACAAAGAGTTACACCTTTTATCATACTTGGCATTACTGCTGCAACAGCAGGCTTATATTTACTAACCGCTGGTGATTCTTTTCAATTGAATATTGGTGATATACTTGTTCTCGGCTGTGCAATTGCTTTTGCAGCCCATATTCTCATTAACGGAGTCTTTTCTAAAAAAATATCCCCTTTATTATTAAGCACATCTCAAGTATTATCTGTTGGAATTTTCTCTTCTATCTGCGCTTTTTTATTCGAGGACTGGAAAAAGTTATTTTCAATCTCTTTATGGACGAATTCTGCTTTTTTATTTGCTCTACTTGCAACATCCGTGTTCGCAACATCCATCGCTTTTTTTATTCAAACAGCTGCGCAAAAACACACCTCTCCAACAAGAGTTGCCATTATTTTCGCAATGGAACCTGTCTTTGCTGCATTAACAGGTGTTCTTGTCGCAAACGAACAACTTTCTATTCCCACAGTACTTGGTTGCCTTTGTATTTTCTTAGGCATGATCTTCGTTGAACTTCCTTCAAAAGCAAAAAAAGAAGCGCAGGCTGCGTGATGTTACGCTTGTAACGTCCACATGAAAGCCTTTGCGCTTTTTTTATCAGTAATTTCCTCTTCCTTCAAACGCTCCAATAAAGCGATAAAATAACTACCATCAAATTGTAGTTGATGTTTAATTGTTGCCTCAATCGCTGCATTCACAATCCCATCCGACGCACCAGTATACCCTTGACCAAACATAATAAACCCTTGTGCGTCCTCTGATAATTTAAATCCTTTTGTGTGTAAGAATGAAAGATATTCTTGTACCGTTTGCATGCTGTTCCCACCTACCAAAAAATTCTCCACTTCCTATCATACATTTTTTTAGGCTTTATGAGAATGAATTTTCTTTGACAATCTCTCTTAGATTTCTTGATTTCCTAAAAGATAAAAACAACACTAAATACTTCACTAATTTTCACTTTCTCTCCTTGGTTATATTGTAAGGTATTACATGATGTGAAGATCAATAAAGAAAATGAAATAATTCCCTTATATAAAAAGGATTCATGTACAGCATCACGAAATAAATAAAGTGTAACTTTAATCAACGGGAATTTTCTTTATTCCGTACCTGTCTCTCTATCTATATTCTAAACATCGAGACAAACTTATTACCTACAAATCACGAAATAAAAAGGAGAAATATAATGAAACAAGCTCTATTAATTATTGATGCTCAACAAGAACTTATTGATGGAAACGAGCAAGAATCTGCAGTATTTCATAAAGAGCAATTATTAACGAACATAAATATAGCCATTCAAAAAGCAATTCAATCCAATGCTCTTATTATTTTCGTCAGAGATACTGATGTTGCTTCTGGCATGGGGAAAGGATTTCAAGTACATGAGGAACTCAGAATTCCGCATGCAGCACAAATCATAGACAAACAAGCAACCAATTCATTTTATAACACCTCTTTACACGCCATTTTAAAAGAGAAAGAAATTGTTCATCTCGTTATAGGCGGCTGCAAAACAGAGCATTGTATTGATACTGCCGTTAGAACAGCAACTGTACAGGGATTTGATGTCACTTTAATTAAAAATGGGCATTCCACGAATGATTCTACGATTTTATCAGCCAAAAAAATTATTGAACATCATAATAAAACACTACATGGTCATTATAATGTGGATCATTTTTCTGTTGTTAGAGATGTCGAAGAAGATCTATTTTCCCCTATTCATAATCAATATCGAGAATAGAAAAATCACATTTATAAATTAAAAAGATTCCTTTTAAAAAAGGAATCTTTTTCATCCAAATATCTGTGCAGCAATTCCATATAATTCACCATTTCTTTTCAAAAATCGAGTGCTGTTTTTCAACATAATTGGTGGTTGATTTACCTTTTGAAATCCAACTGTCTCGAGCACTGTCATAAAAAATTCTTTTCCTTCTGGTACATCAATTCTAAGCTTTCCTTTATAATCTTTTGCCAAATGATGAACAATTGTAGTTGCGATATGATCATTCGGCGCGACAATTGATCCTATAATTCTATTTTCTGGAGTTTGTACGCTCATTCCATATCCCACAATATACTTTTCTTTGTCTTTTACAACTATACATTGCTCAGATTGTTCAATTCTTCTCTGTATAAAATTACTTCTATTTACCCCGAAAGCGGCTTCATCTAACTTCACAATCCAATTACTATCTCCCTTATCATAATCCATAAAAATATGTTGCTCATTTCTATCGTAATCTTTAGGAGTTACATACTGATTACATATATACTTTGAAACATGACTAACCACTTGAAAACCTAATCTCTCATATAAAGGTCTTCCTTCTTCTGTAGCAATAAGCATAATCGATGTCTTTTCTGAAACACTTCTTATACAAGCCTCTGTAATTTCCCCTCCAATCCCCTTTCCTTTATACTGAGGATGTACAATAACCATACCAATAGATGCTAGTTTCTCTCCATATAGGATGATAGCTGCACTAGCGATTATTTCACCTTGCTTATTTTTCCCACCATATATAATTCCAGAATTAACAATTGTTTTAATTTCTTCTGAGCTATAATCCCATCCAACTGATTCAGATAAATTTATAAGATGCGGTATATCATTTCCCTGAATTCTCTCTATTGCAATCACTATCTATCCTCCTTCTATATTCCATAAATGAATGTCTCAATACAACTCCTTTGAAACTTTAATCAGTGGGGGTTTTCTTCATCCACCACTGATTATTAGCCCTCACCAATCGTTTTTTTACGGGCAGCCCGATCCCCACCTACCTTCCTCGTTTTTCTTTGAATCTTGAGATGGAGATCTTACTGCCCACGAATAGCAGGATAAATAAGGAAGAACTCTATTATTCTTGCTTATTTATAATTCGTGCTAAATCCATAAAAAAGCTTAATGATTCAGGATTCGCCATGGAACCTTGATTGACTACCTTTTCTGCCGGAAATCCTAATAGAATTTTGCGAATTGGGACTTCTAGTTTTTTTCCACTCAATGTTTTCGGAATTTGCTCTACTACGTAAATTTCGTCAGGGGCAAACCGAGGCGAAACTTTTTGTTTTATTTCAGCTCTTATTGTTTCTTTTAAGTTATCACTCATATTTACTTCAGGTTTTAATACCACAAATAGCGGCATAAATGATCTACGTCCAAGGAGCTCTAAATCCACTACTAAACTCTCTATAATGGCATCCAGGGACTCAACTACACGATAGATTTCGCTCGTCCCTAGACGTACCCCTAGCCGATTGATCGTAGAGTCTGATCGCCCGAAAATGACACAGCTGCCTTTATCATCAAATTTAATCCAATCACCATGTCTCCAAATCCCTGGATACATCTCAAAATAACTTTCAAGATAACGCTTATTATTGTCATCTCCCCATAAATATATAGGCATAGATGGCATTGGAGAAGCTATAACCAACTCCCCAACTTCATTAGTAATCGAATTCCCTTCATCATCAAATGATTGTACGTTTGCACCTAAAGAACGAGTTTGTATTTCACCTGCATAAACAGGCAATATAGGAGAGCCACCAACAAATGCAGTACATACATCAGTTCCTCCACTGGTCGAAACAAGCCATACATCTGTTTTCACATTTTCATATACCCATAAAAACCCTTCCACAGGTAGAGGTGAACCAGTTGAACAAATAGCCTTTAACTTAGAAAAACTGTTTCTTTCTTTCGGCTTAATCCCAAATTTCATACATGCACTTAGGAAACCGGCACTTGTACCAAAGAAAGTCACACCAACTTCTTCGGCAAGATCCCATAATCTATGTATACTAGGATAAGATGGGCTGCCGTCATATAAAACAATTGTACCTCCAGCTAAAAGACCACCCACTAAAAGATTCCACATCATCCACCCTGTCGTTGTAAACCAAAAAAACACATCATCTCGGTTAACACCTTGCTCAACTAATAATGTCTTAAGCTGTTCTAATAATATTCCACCTTGACTTTGTACAATTGGCTTTGGCAACCCTGTCGTTCCAGAAGAAAATAAAATCCAAAGAGGATGATCAAATGGGACCTTTTCGAAAACAAGATCACAATCTCCTCGCAATAGGTCATTCCAATACATTGTACGATTATTCAATTCAGAATCATTACTGCCAACATAAGGGATTAAAACTGTCTGCTTTAAGGTAGGTAGGCTCGATTGAATTTCCGAAACATTTGTTATTCTATTCTGAATTTTACTATTATAGGAATACCCATCGACTGCAAATAAAATTGTCGGTTCAATTTGTTTAAATCGATCAATAACAGTATTTGTCCCGAAATCAGGAGAACAGCTGGACCAAACCGCTCCAATGCTGGCACATGCTAAAAAAGCAATTATAGTTTCAGGAACGTTAGGCATATAAGCCACAACACGGTCTCCTGGTTTAACCCCTAATTCCTTTAGAGAATTGGCCACCATCGCTGTCTTTTCCTGAAGTTCTTTCCAGCTTAATTCTGTTCTCGGAGTGGTTTCTGATTGAAAAATTACTGCCGGTTTATTTTTTCTTGCATTTCGAAAAATATGTTCCGCATAATTTAAAGTAGCACCCGGGAACCATTTTGCCCCGGGCATCTTTCTTGATTCTAAAACTTGATGATACGGTGTAGTAGAAATAACTTCGCAATAATTCCAAATACTTTCCCAGAACGCTTCAAGTTCTTCAACAGACCATTTCCATAGTTCCGTTTGATTTCCAAAAGATAGCCCCTTCTCTTGT
Organism: Bacillus pseudomycoides DSM 12442; assembly: GCF_000161455.1. Taxonomy (GTDB): domain Bacteria; phylum Bacillota; class Bacilli; order Bacillales; family Bacillaceae_G; genus Bacillus_A; species Bacillus_A pseudomycoides. The sequence continues at coordinate 1,471,930 of NZ_CM000745.1, read as the reverse complement.
TTGAGCCATTTCATGAAAAGACTGACACCTGAGCTTTCTATTTGTTGCTGTGATGGCTCCCATAACAACACACCTTCAGTAATCGCTTTCATTATTATTCCTCCTTAGCTATCAATTTTTTAAAGAAGTAAATAATAACTATATACAGCGTATGCTCTTAAAAAACCTTTTTTCAGAAGGGAGAGTTCGTGATTTAATAAAATGAAACTTTAATCAGGAGGGGACTTCTTCATCCCCACTGATTATTAGCCTTCACCAATCAGGCATTTGCGCGCAGTTAATCCCCCACCTAACTTCTTTGCTTTCGCTGAATTTTGAGGTGGGGGTCTTACTGCCCGCGAATAGCGGGATAACAAATTACTTTATCAATATTCCATTCAATTCTTTCTGAAATATCATAATTTCTAAATCACTTTTTAACATCTTTTCAATATCGTATTTCATAATAAACTCTCTTACCTCTGGTTGAAACATCACAGTGGTATCATATTTATCTTGAAACCACTTTTGTTTTCTTAGTAACTTGAATTTTTTGTTAACGATCCTTTGTTTTTTTGATGGAACAGAAAGAATTAATTGTAACGCCACCTTTTCTATTAACTCACTCATTTCATTCCCCTTCTTTCTCCGTTACAACCCCGCTCTTAAGTATGATCCATATATAAATAAAACCCCTTCGAACCATAAATGAAGGGATTTTACATATTTTTTTTATCTTATTCAGTTACTTGATACACGATATGATACATGCCTTTTTTCGATTTTTTCTTCTATTTCTCTTATATTCTCTTTATCGCTTAATAATAATTGTTTATTCTCTATCAATAATTGTTTAAATGATTTTCGTATTTTTTTTCGCATATTTAATTTCCTCCTTCACTATTACAAATAACTTATCAAAGGATCATTTATATAAAAGATAAGTAATTATCTGTGTAGTTTTATAATAAAAGATTCGTGTGAAATCTATTTGAATTCCAAATGAAAACTAAGTATTTTTTCTGATAACTTTATCGATTAAAAGAAATCACATAAAAAATAACGCCTAATCAAAATATATTTGATCAGACGTTATCTATAGTGGTAAGCAATCTCTCTATCATTGCTTTTACAGCATATTTATAAATATTTCAGGTCTTCCCCAGTTCATTTGGTCGCAAACAAATCGTACTTTCTCTTCATCAATTGTATGCAGTCCTTCTTCTAGCGAGCATGAAATCGGAACTTCACAATGAATTTGTGCTAATTGTAATGATATGTTTAAATTCTCCAAATCATTTTCAATTTTTGTACGCTGTGCTTTTGTTAATGCCGCTATATTTTCTAATACTGCCGCTACGGTTCCGTGTTCTTGAATTAGTTTATATGCCGTCTTTTCGCCAATTCCTTTTACACCTGGATAATTATCACTCGTGTCTCCCATAAACGCTTTGGCATGAACGATTTGCCAAGGTTCTACACCCTTTTCTTCCCTAATCTTCTCTGGCGTATAATACTCATAGTTTCCAATACCCTTACGAAGAAGCATTACCGTAACATTTGTATCAACAAGCTGTAATAAATCTGTATCGCCTGTTAAAATATATACTTCTGCCTCACTAGCGTATTCTTTTGCCAACGTACCAATACAGTCATCAGCCTCATAGCCTTTCAGTCCAATTACAGGAATAAATAACTTCGATGTCATCTCTTGCACGAGATCAAATTGCGGAATCAATTCTTCTGGTGGTGCTGCACGATTTGCTTTATAGTTTGAGAAAGATTCTGTTCGGAATGTCGTACTTCCCATATCCCAGCACGTTACAATATGCGTCGGTTCAATCGCTTGTGCCGCTGTTAATAAATGTTTCATATAACCATGAATCCCGTTTGTTGGGGTACCATCTTGTCGTTTCATAAATTGGCCATAAACACTTGTTGCGTAAAAAGCACGAAATAATAGTGCCATGCCATCAACTAACAATACTTTTTTCATAATTCCTCTCCTACTAACAAAAAATAATAACCTCACGTTATCACGTAAGGTTATATAAATAGATTACCATTCTACGTTTCTGTTCAACTTTATCTATTATACAATGTTTTCATATATTTAGCACCATTAATAGTTTAACATGTTTGACTACAGCATGTATGAAGCAATCCAGAATACGTGTTTTTACCTGTTGAAACGACCACAGCCTTCGCAGTTCCATTTACAACATGTGTGCCTTTAAAACATACATTTTCAAGTTGAAGTGGATTGTAATCTTTCATTCGTTTTAACGGAATAAAACGTTTGCGTTCAAGATGATAACAGCTTTCAAATTTCTCTACATTCGTTTCTTTCCCTGTTAGCACCGATTCATTTACTAACAAATCCTCTGCAAAAATAATACGTACATCAGCTGGAACTGTATCACCTGCTGAAAGAAAAATCATATCCCCGGGAACTAGCTCCTCAACTGGAAGTTTCATTATTTTTGATTCGCTATTCATCTCTGCAGTTGTACATCCTTCTATCCTAGAAACAGTAACCATTACAATCTCACACTGATTTTGATTATGAACACGTTGCTTTGTAAATCCAGGGAGCATTTCACATAATTTCATCATTACATCAAAAAGAATTGCTCTTTTTGAAGGTAATTCATTTTTCCCGTACACATGCATGCGTTTCTGCGCTTCTTTAATAGAAAGACCATCTCTTGTCGTTTTAAAATAAGCAAATACAGACTTTACATCTCTTGTTGCAATTTCAATTAACAAGTCTTTATTTTGTTTTAACATAGATTGCTCTTTCATCATTCTTTTACTTTGTTTATGAGACATGTTACCCACAAGTTTATTTACATATAACATATTATCGTCTCCTCCTTTACAACATAGGAAGAAACGCTTTGTTTCTCAATTTATCTCACTTTAACAATGGATATCCCTAAACTCAGTTAAAGTGTCTACGCTCAACTCATAATTATTTCAGCACATAACTATAAGCTGACCGCTATTTTAGTGATAAATTATAGAGGGAGGAACAAGTCGTTTCCTGCCTACATCATATATTTTTGTTTTGCAGTATATGGGTAACGGAACCGAGTCAGAATTTGACATGCTCCTCACCTCCTCTTTCATTTGTTAGTCAGTATTTATACTATGGAAATGGTCATAGTTTGTTAATAAAAAGACCTTTACTCATAAGCGAGTAAAGGTCATTACATACATAAATAAGCGATTCCTAATCAACATAGAAATCTGCGAACCTCTCCCTCGCCGAGTTTTAGCACTGTATAGCATAGGTACATTACCAGCTACGTTAAGAAAAACCTTAATTCGATCATTCCTGTTGACCCATTGGCGTCTCTCGACATTTTTGGGCAGTAGCATTTCTCTATACAGGAGCCTCACCTAACAGAGACTTATTTTTTTATTACATAGAAAATGTTACTCCTATTTAAAATAGATGTCAACACCTTCAGTTCAAGGTTTTTCAATACGTTAAACACCCAGCAATCACGATTCCGATGGAAATTGATAAAAACATAAGGAAAAGTCCGACGGCCTGATTATCTTCTTCGATGCTTTGATTGATATTAAAACGCGGTGTGAGCCATTCAGCTAAATAAAACACAATAATCTGTGCTAAAATTCCAATCGCTCCCCATAAAACCATATCCAAAAATGAAATAGAATTAGCTGCGGTCGAATACAAAACAATAGCAAGACCAAGAAGTCTTCCTCCAAGTGCATAACTTGCTGCTTTATTACCTTTCGCCATTAACGAAAATTCCTTGACTTTCGTTGTCACTTCCATAAGAAACAGACCGATACATAAAAGACCGATTGAAATCGCTAAATAAAGTAAGAAATTTATCATTTATAATCCTCCTTTTTAATTCCTACAGGTAAATAATAAGATTCATTCCCCGTAATTTTTTCACCGGCACGTATACCGATACTACTTGGTTTTCCTGCAATTAAAAACGATCCAAACACATACGACAGCTCCTCGTTTCCCCTTTCAGTCTCAAGTGAAACAACTGGAAGCTTTATATATTTTTGAAATACAGGAAGTTCTTTTTTATACGTTTGATATGAATTTTGATTAACAATATTGGTGTCTTTGTCACGAATTGTAACCGTGTCACCTTCTCTACCGAACGAAGGCTTTTGAACAAAAGAACTTTTCCCTAAAAAAGGATCCTGTTCTAGGTAAGTAGGGAGCATATATTTTTTTATCCATTGTCGTTCCTCATTTGTATAAAAAGCGCCCGCCTCGGCCAATCCCCAAATCAGGCATTGAATCGATTTTGGCTGAAGCAGAAAGGATGAGATAGGATTTATAATAAAGAGCTTTCCTTCCTTTACAAGTTGCAGTAGCTCAATCCCTACAAGATCTCCGGTTTTGGGATCCCTGTCCTCAACCAAGTCTTCAATAGGATATGTCTGACGATACAAAATATCAATTGGCACACCGTCTCTGTCGACCAAAGCATCGTCAGTAATTCTGAGTTCTGGCATTGACATCATTTTGTTTTTAACCTGACATAGCTGACTCAAATACGCAGTCGTATTCCAATCCTCTATATTTTCATGATGGGCTGTGAAGACAACGTTTGGACTTTCTATTCCCTTAGCAGCCTCCATCACAGCTTTTGTGATACCAGAAGAGAGAAGACGTTCCTGATTCTTATTCGGATCATGATAATCTAATTCTTTACAAACCACTCCATTCATTTGAAAGCATTCCACCATAAAAGTTGGAGTATCACTATTAAACTCAAGCATTTTGATACCACTATCCTTCAAAACAAAATCAAACCGTGAAATAATAGATTCAGGAAACAGAGATTTCATTCTAATAAAAGGCAAACTTGAAGATGGAAAACCAAATTCAAGAAGCTGAGCGTCAGACAAGGTCCGAAGAAGCCTAGCAGTCTTAAAAAATACTTTCCCCATTCTTTCTGTTGCTAATTGCAAATCTTGGATTGTTTGTTCTGTTATTTCAAAAACATGAAAAAGGCTATACTCACTCCCGTATAAGTCAGACCAAAAGTGAGGGAACCTTGAATAAAATTCACTTCGTTTCTTTATGTAAAGCGACATAATTTAACCTCCGAATCCACCCTTTGAACCGCTTCCAATTCCCCCTTTAAAATTGGACGAAGCTTGGTAGGACTTAAATTCAGATGAATTTTTGAAGATGGATTTATTTTGATAGTATGTACTACCGTAATAATAATGCCCATGATAACTTGAACGGTTGTCATCGCATCGCCACACACCAAGTTCATCATCCCAATCCCAATCAGCACAACTCTTATCCTTCGGTTTTGGAGGGAGATCTTCTGTACATCCAGATAAAGTGCTAGTCATTAAAGAAGTAAGAACACCTGTTACTAACCATTTGGTTTTTGTCACTTTCCAACGCTCCTTTGTATATTATTTTTTTATTATAATAGAATTCATGATAAAATAGAAGAAAAAGGAAGAGGGAGTACAATTGCGGTTAGAATATCGACTCAATGCTGAAGCGAAACAATACCCTGCCCTATGGAGCTACGCGAACATTCCTGTTTCCGAAACCGTCGCAAGGATGACTTGTGAGTATTTCATTAAAGAAGGAGATACATATGTCGTAACAGCGACCGCGATGGATCCTGATGGAACAGCAGTATTATATGTCCAAAAAGAAGCGTTCTTCGATGATCCTTCAGAGCCTACATATTCCCATATAGGTTTTGAGATTAGAGAACTACAAGAGGCAAATTCAATTTTAATAGAAAGTAAAGATGTATGGAACCATGACGAGATTTTAACGTATCTCCATTCAGATATTTTGTACGTTCAAAAAGACGGAATATTTATGGAACTCGCCTTAGATTCCAGAGAGATTGATGAAGACCGAAAGTGCTATGTTTATTATGGAAATTTTACAGGTGGGCACAGATAAAGTGAAACTTTAATCAGTGGGGGTTTTCTTCATCCCTCACTGATTATTAGTTGAACGAATCGGGCTTTTACGGACAGTTAATGCGGGGTAACAATCAAATGAAACTCCCATAATTGGGAGTTTCATTTGATTTCTAATATTTTTATGCTCTCCACACAATGAAATTCTAATCATTTCCATAGTCCCGATAAAAGGTTCCTAAAACAAAAAAACCTTACGTATAAAACGTAAGGTTTTTTATATAGCCCCACACATGCCGTTCTCTCTAGATGTCCATAAACCTGCTCTCACAGGTGGATGTTCTCATAAATGCTTTCAGCTTCCTTCTTAAAAAGATGGCATGCTGTTTACATTTAAATATTGAACTTCCGTATTATACTTATTGGTTTAAGACATACATAAGCTACGTACACCGTAGGAATTTTATATAATGTTAGTTAAAATAAGACCCCCGCACGTGCCGTCCCTCGTAAATGTCCAAAAACCCGCTACTCGCAGGTGGATGCCCTCACAGCTACCGTACATCTTCCTCCACATGGAAGGCTTGATGATGGTCGCTAAATGTTGAGCTTCCGTATAACTAACATCGGTTTTAGACATAAATAAGTTACGTACACCGCAGGATGCTTTATTTACTTGTCGTTATCTTATCACATTGCATGCAATGTGTAAAATGTAATATTTTGAAGCAAATTCTTGCTTGTGACCTTATTTTAATACAAAATATTTTTGCACGCAAGAGGTTACTGTCCTTCTTTTACAATTTGGTTTTCTGGATAAGAAATCCAATCACTCCAGCTTCCAGCATATAACTTCACGTTACGAAAACCAGCTGTTTGTAACGCTAATACATTCGGGCATGCTGTTACACCAGATCCGCAATAGACGATTGTTTCCTTCTCTTTACTAAGATAGCGGAAACGATCTTCTTGTTCCTCTTTATCTTTGAACTGACCTTCCGATGTGATTCCATCTTTCCAAAAATAATTTTCTGCTGTTGGAATGTGACCAGCTTTAGGATCAACAGATTCTTCAGCGCCAGCATAACGTTTTGGCTCTCTCGAATCAATTAACGTAACATCTGCATTTGTACGAATTTTTTCTTTCACATCTTTCATCGTTACAAGCATGTTGTCTTGCACATTCGGTATGAATTTTTTCCGTTCAATGGTTGGAACTTCAGCTGTTGTAGATAAATTTTGGTCTTTCCAAGCAGGAAACCCACCATTTAACACATATGCTTTTTGATGTCCTACATATGTTAATAGCCACCATAGACGCGAAGCCATTGCACCAGCTTGACTATCATATGCAACCACTGTCGTATTTTCATCAATACCAGCCTGAGAAAGCTTTTCGGCAAAATTCTCAAGACTTGGGAGTGGATGACGACCACCATGCTCCGTAACAGCGCTTGATAAATCAAGATTTAAGTCAAAATATAATGCATGGGGAATATGTTCTTTTTCATACTGCTTTCGTCCCCAATTTGAATCAGCTAAGTCAAAACGACAATCGACTACACGGACATGTTCATCTTCTATGTGATCACGTAACCATTCGACTGTAACAATCATGCTTAACGACCTTCTTTCTCTTGCAGACGACCTACATACTCCATAACCATATCTTCTGTTACAATTTTACGTTGCGGTGCAACACCTCGTTTAGCAAGAGCATTGATTTGCTTCGTTACCATATTAATTGCATCTACTGAGAAATGTTTTCCATTTGACGCAAGTGCTACTGCAGCTTCAATTGCCGCTTCACGCTGTGCTTCTAACTGTAAAAATGTTGTCACAATTTCATTTTGTTTACGAGAATGTGCTGTAATTGCTTTATGTACTTCCATCTTCTCTTCCCCCTAAATAATTTATACTTTCTCGCCAATTCTTCATAAGAAAATGACTAGAGTTCTATTGTAAGCCGAATCATATCTCGGCATACAATCCCATTTTCAATAATCTCTTCTTCATAATGCTTCGAAAAGTAATCAAAATCAATAGAAAAAATACGAAAACCACATTTTTGATAGAAAGCAAGCTGTGAAATACTAGAATTCCCTGTCCCTACCTCAAGGTTATGCATGTGTTTTTCTTTGGCAGTTGCAATTGCATGCTGTAATAACTGTTTTCCAAGTCCTTGCCCTTGTATTTCTTCTGAAACAGCGATATTCATAATTTCCATTGTTTGCGGTCTTGTTTCAAGTAATACATATACGCCTATAACATCTTCTTCATATTTCGCAATATATAAAAGACCTCTCTTCAAATATGAATTAATTTGCCTCTCACTGGGATCAGCAAGCAACAATAATGACATCGGCGCCTTATCTTGCGAAATACGTTCCATGACAATTTTCATGAAATTTCCCCTTTCTCTCTTGTTCTAAACCCTCCTTGTCTACCATAAGTAATACAAAGGAGGGATTCACCATGGACAACAATGAGAAAAAATGCAACGTCATCTCGATTGATGGAAAGAAAAAGAAAAACGGAACATATTCCCACCCAAAATTAGTTGTAGATGGAAAAACATATGAGTTTTCTTCATTCGTCTTATGCGGTGAAACACCAGATGGCAGACGGTTAGTTCTGACTCATATGATTTCTACAGATGAATTTGCAGGATTCGTAAAATCTCTGGATGCTGTATTACAAAAGAAAATTGAACGAATCTTTTTTTCATAGAGCTTATAAAATATGAATTTCTTTTTCGATTGCTGCTAACTGTTTCTGTAATTGTTCCTTACTTTGTTCATATAGCGACACATCAATTGTCTCTGCTAAAGCGAATAATACACTTGCATAATATTGCTTAACATCTTCCTGCATCACTTTTTTGAATAAGTCCCATTTCAATTCCCATTCTTGTTTATAATGCTGGATAAATATCTCTTCTTCATCAGCTACATATTGGGATACGACAGGCTCAAGTGATTCCTTCGTATCTTCCTGCATTGTTGCTTTATCATTTTTTTCAAAGAAACTTTTCTCATTTTTGAAATGAGATAATGCCTTTTTAAAATGCTTTATTTCTATAGAAGGAAACGGCTCTTTATGCGTAATAACTTGGTATTCATAATCTGCTGTCCCATTCATAGAAATAGATTCGTTTTCCAACTTACATTTCACTGCAATTTCATCTTTTGCACGTTGCATCGCTTCATCCATCCATTTTTCAAGACGTAGTGACGTTGCTCGCATTTCCTGTAATAAATCATGTTGGATAAAGGCTACAAGTTCCATGAGACATTCTTGCAACTTAATTTTCACATTTCCATCTGTTCGAAGGGATGCTGGGTTAATAAATTCAGTAAACACATCGTTATAACGTAAAAATAGACGTTGCTGCACATAATATAACAGTTCTTTCACTTCATTTTGCATCGCTTGCTCTTCTGCAAGTACACTATACGATGAAATAATATGAAGTAGCTGCTCACGTTCTGCTTCATATTTTTTTATTTGTTTTTCTTTCTCATCGTTCCCTTGCTTTGCTCCTTGTATCATATTTACAAGAAGCTGCTCAGCACTTTGCAATGCGCTATATAAAGAATGGACAGATACGAGCATTAAATCACGCATCATAAAGGATGTAAATGATTCTTCAAACTTTGTAATCCCCGAATTTTTCAAGATACCATACTTTTCTTTTGCAATACTCTTTCCTTGTTTCTCCTCAAGTGCACATAAGCTCGAAATTGCAAATAGACGTGGATTTCGGATACCGTATTGCAGGAGCTGGTCTGCTATATAGCCTTTTACCATTTCAAGTTCATCCTCAGACTGAGCTAAATCCGCTGCGTTAATTAAAAAGAACATTTTATCAAGCGCAAATGTATCTTTGACACGGCCAAGTTGAATTAAAAATTCACGATCCGCCCTTGAAAAGACATGATTGTAGTATGTTACAAATAAAATCGCATCAGCGTTTTTAATATATTGGAATGCAACGTCTGTATGTCGAGCATTAATAGAATCTGCTCCTGGTGTATCAACAAGTGCAACGCCTTGTCTCGTTAAAGCACAATCATAGTATAATTCCATATATTCAACAAAACATGATTTCTCTTCATTCGCTACATAATCAGAGAATTCCTCTAACGTAACTTGCACTTGTTCTCCCAAATGATTAGAAACTGCTTGATATCCCCTCTGCACTGCACGTAAAAAACTAAACGTTGTTTTCTGCTTTCCACTTGGTGACGGGTATTGTAGGATTGTATCTATTTGTAATAACGCTTCTTCAAATGTCTTTATTTCATAATGAAACAATTTATAAACTGCTTTCATATCTTCTAATAGCGCCTGCTTCGATTTAAACTGAACAATTACTGTGCCGTGAGGTTTGTCTTCTGTAATCGGTAAAATCTGATTAATCGTCGCCGTTGTTGGATTTGGTGATACCGGGAGTACATTCGCACCAAGCAATGCATTTGCAAATGATGATTTCCCTGCACTAAAAGCTCCAAATAACGCTACTGTAAATTGCTTTGTTTCAACACGTTTTCTTTTCCCGACAACTTCTTGATGCAAATGTTTAAGTGTAGGAAGAGTTTCTAATATTGTTTCCGCATCTTTTACTTGTTCTAATATACGATGAATATTTAATGTTGCTGTTGTTTTTACATTTTCTTCCTTATACGAAATACTATCACTTTGTACCTCTTGTTCTTGTAATGTAAACTTCTCATTTACAACCTGTTTCTTCCCTTGTAATACTTTTTCTACTTGCAATTCATTTGGCACCGGTACATGATCGCTCCAAATACCTTGTAAGTAATTCTCGTATTTATCATACGCCTCAATATATTGTAATTTTGTTTCTTTTGCTGTCTGTAACATAGTATATTGCTCAATTTCTTGTTCAATATGAGCAATCTCTTTCTCCATCTTTTTCCGTAAAACGCCCGTGCTTTGCTCAAAAATTTGCTGTGCTTTCATAAAGTAGCGTTTCTTCAGCTCATTCGCAACATCCGCTGTATAAAGAAGCAAGTAATCTCCTGTAAACCCTGCACCTTGTTTAATGGTTTCTGCTAATAATTCTGGACCAAAAGAAATTCGCAGTGCATATATGTCTTTTCCGACTTCTTCTGTAAACATCCCTTCATCTTTTAAGAAAGCCACAATAAACTCTTTCACATGAAAATCAATCTGTGTTTCAACGGTCTTCCCTAGTGCTGAATAAAATGCATCTAAACGCCGCTGTTTTTCTTGCTCTGTTTTTCCTTTTGCAAATAGCAAACCAACTTTAAACTTCGTTAGCTTCGTTTCTAAATATTGATTTGCTAACTCTCTCATTTCAAATGGCATTAAGTAAGCATTGTCTAATATTGCTTGCAATCCTTTTATAAATTCATTTTTCACGTCCGATTCTTTACTAGCCACACGTCGTTTATTTTCAATAAGCTCTTCTTTCTTTTCCATTACGTCTGTAAGCGATAGAGGTGATGCTAATTCTTTTTGGTAGGGCATTAATTGTTTTTCATTTTCTGCAAGAATAAATGAAAAATGTTCTTGTAATAAATATGCCGTTTCTCTTTCCATACCATTGCCCACATACTGCTCACGCTCTTTCATAATCGAAGAAAGTAATTTCTCTAATCTTTGTATTTCATTATATGGATGGTTCATCATTCGTAAAGAAGTATAAAAAATACCATCTACTTCAATATCCCAGTTAGAAAACGATTGACTCACACTTTGCCTATAATCTTCAAATGATAGCTCATTTTCTTTATGCTTATCGATTTGATTGATAACAAGATAAACTGTTTTATTACGCTGCTTTAATTCTTTCACAAACTGCAAATTCACTTCTGACTGAACATGGTTATAATCCATCATGTAAAAAATAACATCCGCAAGATGGAGTGTTGATTCTGTTGCTAATTGATGCGCATCATCTGTTGAATCAATTCCAGGTGTATCAACGAGCATAACACCATCAGGAATTGGCGCATCATTTCGATAAATATGAACGCCAATTATTTCATCACCATTTTTACAAAGCTGTTTCAATTCTTCCGCCGAGTATGCACCATCATATTCATAATGCTCTCCAGATTTCACTGTCACAACAACACGGTCCTGTCCCTTTTCAATTTTAACAACGTTCGCGCTTGTCGGAATCGGACTTGTTGGTAATAACTGCGCTTTATATAAGTGATTCATCATTGTCGATTTTCCAGCAGAAAAGTGACCGCAAAAAGCAATCATAAGCTGTTCTTGCTTATATTTTTGAATCACTTCAAACAACTTCAAACTATTTTCCGTATCACCATGCTTCTGCCATTCTTCATAAAAACAAACAAGCTTTTTCATACTGTTTGTCTGTACTATGTTTGTCATCCCCTTGTTCCCCTTTATTCCAAGATGTATATACCCTACTATCATACTAAATTTTCAGGATATTCTCATTAAAAATAAAAAATCCCTTTCATTCTTTTGACAGATGAAAGGGATTCTATGTAAGTTTGTTCATTTTGTTGCTCCGACTCCATTTAACACATATTTTGTAACGACAGCATACACAGCCACCGTTCCTGCAACTAATGCATATACCATATTTAGCACACCAACCTTTTTTTGATAATGATTATCACTTTTGAGTATATTTTATCATTAAAGAGAATCATTATCAATATTAATTTCTAAAAAAGAAGCTCCTTGAAAATAAGGAGCTTCTTTACTACCTGTTTTAAAGGAGTGAAAAACTTGCTGTGCATCCTTATTATATCTCATAACAAACATCTTAACAGTTTCAAAAATTGGAAATCCCCTCTATCTCCTTTTGATAACATTTTGTATAATAAAAGGGCTTTATTCAAAGGAGGAAAATAATGGAACTAAGCGTTTCGAACGGTGAGAGGATTCATTCTATCGATATTATTAGAGGGATTGCTGTATTTGGTATTTTTCTTGTTAACTGGCCTGTTATTGCTGGTGTTGACACTAGTGAAATCACAGGAGGTTATGAAGAAATAGACCGTTATATTCGCCTATTTTATGACATGTTTATTCAAACAAAATTTTATACTATTTTTTCATTTTTGTTTGGACTAGGATTTTACATTTTCATGCAGCGTGCTGAGACAAAAACAGATCATCCAAAAACATTATTTGTTCGTCGTCTCCTCATCTTATTATTATTCGGCTTCATGCATTATGTCCTTTTATGGGATGGGGATATTTTACATAGCTATGCAATTGCAGGATTTTTCTTATTTTTATTTTATAAAAGAAAGCCTCGTACTGTTTTAATATGTGCTTTAGTTCTATTAGGACTTTTCCAGTTTTTCATGCTACTAATGAGTTTACTCCTTATGTTTATGCCAATAGAAGAATTAAGAACTTCCCACCCCATTATGCCTTTAGAAAATTTGGGAGTACAAGTGCAAGATCGCTTTACAGATTTTTATTCTGAAGTAATCCAGACAAACCTTTTTATACTTCCAGAAATAGTTGGATTATTCTTGCTCGGCTTATATGCCGGCAAAAACGACATTTTCCGCCGAACGAAGGAACTAGATCCAAAACTAAAAAAGTGGCAAATCATTATGTTCGTTTTAACATTACCTATTTGGTTCTTCATGATTCGCTACTTTGTGGCAAAACAACCATATGAACCAATCTACATGAGAGGTCTTACAATGTTTAGTGGTAAAACTTTATTTATCTTTTATATTTTCACACTTATGCGTTTATTACAAAAGGAACAATGGCAAAAATTATTACAACCTTTCCAATATGTAGGACGGATGGCACTAACCAACTACATTTCACACACAGTAATAACATTGATTGTGTTTGGTCTATTTTTCAAAAATTATTTACCGGTCCCATTATGGGTAGGCCCACTATTTTGCATTGGTTTTTATACACTACAAATCTTTATGAGCCGCTGGTGGCTCTCTCATTATCAATACGGCCCACTCGAATACATTTGGCGCCTTGGCACATATGGAAAAATGATGCCTCTAAAAAAGAAAAGCAAGGTCTCTTAATGAGAACCTTGCTTTTTGTTTATGCTTCTGTTACAGCACTTTGCATTGGAATTTGCTCTTCTTTTGTTTTCGCTTTGCGCTGCGGAATCATATTAAACACAATATTTAAGAGTACAGCTGACGCACTTCCAAGTACAATTCCGTTATCTGTTAAAATACGAATACTTTCTGGAAGCTGAGAGAATAACGTTGGAACGACTGTTACACCAAGGCCAATTCCAACAGAGCATGCTACGATTAATAAATTTTCTTGTTTTGCAAAGTCTACACTACTTAACATTTTAATACCGTATGCCATAACCATCCCAAACATTGCTAGCATGGCACCACCAAGTACTGGCTTTGGAATAATCGTTGTGATAGCTGCAATTTTTGGAATAAAACCAAGAACGATTAACATACCACCGCACGTATAAATAATGACGCGATTTCGTACACCTGTTAATTGAACAAGACCTACGTTTTGCGAATAAGTCGTATATGGAAATGCATTAAAAATACCACCTAAGATCATCGCTAATCCTTCGGCACGATAACCCTTTGTTAGCTCTTTTTCACCAATCTTTTTGTTACATATATCGGATAAAGCGAAATACACGCCAGTTGCTTCCACAATCCCAACACAAGCAACGAGAATCATCGTAATAACCGGCGTTAACTCAAATGTTGGTGTGCCAAAGTAAAACGGTTGAATACCGTGAAACCACTCTGCTTCTCCAACAGCCTGCAAGCTCACCTTTCCCATAAATGCTGCAATAATCGTACCAAATAAAAGACCAAGTAATATAGAAATAGAACGGATAAAACCATCAAAGAAGCGGTACATAATTATAATAAATAGTAAAACACCAAATGCTAACGCTAAGTTTTCTAGACTTCCAAAATCCTTACTTCCAACTCCTCCAGCCATGTCATTAATAGCCGCTGGAACTAATGTAACTCCAATAACTGTAACAACAGAACCCGTTACTACAGGCGGGAACAGTTTCACAAGCTTTCCAAATAATTTTGCAAAAATAACAACGAACAATCCTGCTGCAATAATTGCTCCATATATAGAAGAAACACCGTACTGTTTACCGATGGCGATCATCGGTCCAACTGCTGTAAACGTACAACCAAGTACAACAGGAAGGCCAATTCCAAAAAATCGATTCGATAAAGCTTGTAAAATTGTTGCGACACCACACATTAATAAATCGATGGATACTAAGTATGTTAATTCTCGTTGATTTAAGCCAAGTCCTCCGCCAACAATAAGTGGAACAATTATTGCTCCTGCATACATCGCAAGCATATGTTGCACGCCAAGGGATGCGATTTTAAATGGGTGTTGCTTCATGACTATTTCACCTCCGCAGTCTCATGCTGAACAAATGTAACAGTACCGTTATCAAGTGATGCAATTTCTGCAAGTGATTCTAGACGAACACCGTTCTCACGTAGTTTCTTTCCTCCGTCTTGAAATGCTTTTTCAATAACAATTCCAATCCCAGCAATACTTGCACCGGCTTGCTCTACTAAACTCATTAAGCCTAAAGCAGCCTGACCGTTTGCTAAAAAGTCATCAATGATTAATACACGATCATTTTCATGGATATGATTTCTAGATAATGAAATCTCATTCGTTTCTTGTTTTGTAAATGAGTATACTTTTGCAACATACATATTATCTTGTAACGTTAACGATTTCCGCTTTCTTGCAAAAACCACTTTTACACCAAGCTCTAAACCTGCCATAACCGCTGGTGCAATACCCGAAGATTCAATCGTCACGATTTTCGTAATATTATCTTCCTTAAAACGCTGTGCAAACTCTTTTCCTATTTTCTGCATAAGTACTGGATCAATTTGATGATTTAAAAAGGCATCTACCTTCAACACATCACCAGATAAAACCTTTCCTTCGTTTAAAATCTTTTCTTGTAATACTTTCATGTTTGCTCCCCCTCTTATGCAAATAAAAAACTCCAAAAGCAGCCACCACTCGTTACAAGTGAGAGACGTGCTTTTGGAGCTTGGCAAAAAAGAATGCTAAACCAGCAATATATTCGTCCTCACCCATAGTCAAAGTATTTACGGTACTTCGGTAGAAACTTGCAGGCCATATCCCCGCGATTATATGAGTGTAGCTAACCTATTTATTTTATAGAAGGATTATAACGCACTTTTTTTACTTTGAAAAGCGTTTCTAGAAAAAACACGTACAAATTTTACAAAAACATCTTTTTCGTTCGAGTTTTGAAACCTCTTACATTTCGTATTCTTCTACTAGAGACTCGTTAAAATAACTGGTCCATCCTTTGTAATTGCTATCGTGTGCTCGTATTGCGCTGCCAATTTTCCATCCATCGTACGGGCAGTCCATCCATTTAAATCTACTTTTGAATATCGCATACCTACATTTACAATCGGTTCGATCGTTATTACCATTCCTTCTTGTAATTCTGATCCTTGACCTGACTTTCCAAAATGAAAAATTGCTGGTTCTTCATGGATTTCTTTACCAATTCCATGTCCTGTAAAATCCCTTGCGACAGAAAACCCTTCCGAAGCTACATAACTTTCAATCGCATATCCAATATCACCTACACGATTTCCGATTATCGCTTGCTCAATTCCTTTATATAAAGCATTTTCCGTTACTAGTAATAACTTTTCTGCTTCATTAGAAATATCCCCTATTTTATGAGTCCATGCAGAATCAGCAAGAGCACCATTTAAGTTCACTACCATGTCAATCGTAACAATATCACCTCCCTTTAATGGGTGAGTAGTCGGAAAACCATGACACATTTCATCATTCACAGATGCACATATTGCATATGGATAATTGTTATATCCTTTTTGTTCAGGTGTCGCACCATTCTTTTCTAAATACGTTTCAACAAATGTATTAATTTCCAATGTCGTGATACCTGGTTTTATTATTTTCGCAATTTCTTGATGACACGAAGCTAGTAAATTTCCCGATTCGCGCATCAAATTTATTTCTTTTTTCGTTTTTATTGTACTCATGAAATCTCCCCTCGATAAAAGCTTTCCAAATTTAATCATACACATCCTCCTCAACAATTTCAAAAGAGCATTCATTTCACATTTTTTTCACAAATTAACATTCCAAAACTTGTAAGAATCCGCAACTTTATAAGTTCTCATCATAGACATAGTTTTTATTGTATCAATGAACACTTTTTGAAAGCACATTCGGACGTGATAAAATTATCTAAATTTTTTGTATTATAAAAATGTAAGATTTCATTTATTCAAGGAGGGGTATCATGGGGGAACATAATTTACATCAGACAGAAACTGAAGACACTCAAAAAAGTTCGTTAAAAGGAACTTTAATCTCTGTTTTTTTTTATTGGTTTTTTCATTATTTTCACGTGGTTTAGCGTCTATCAAATTTTTGTTAATCGGCTATAAGATATAGTTCTGAAAAGGGAGATGGAGATATGCACTTACATAAATACGAAAAAATTTGGCTCATTTTCGGTGTCGGCTCACTGTTCGTATTTTTGGCTGTTTTAGGGATTAGTGCTTTTTATATGGGTAACAAACCACCGAGTTGTTTAACTACAATTGACCCAGAAAAGGTTCAAGCGACCGCACCATTTGATCAACCCGGCGTTAAACAAGTTGGAAAAAATCATTATCAAGTGACGATTGTCTCACAAGCTTTTTCTTTTACACCAAATACAATTAAAGTACCAAAAGGTGCAAAAGTAGATTTTGTCGTTGCAACAAAAGATGTTGTACATGGTTTTGAAATCGCAGGGACAAATGTCAACATGATGATTGAACCTGGATATGTAAGTACCGCTTCACAAGTTTTCAAAAAATCTGGAGAGTATTTAATTGTCTGTAATGAATATTGTGGTACTGGCCATCATATGATGAGCGCGAAAGTAGAGGTGACCGACAAATG